>NZ_AHMO02000007.1:0-300000 GCF_000243715.2 Leptospira broomii serovar Hurstbridge str. 5399 | reverse complement strand
TGGAAATAAACTTTTCGCTCTTTAAGATCGACTTTGTCGACCTCTCCTAGATAGACGGTAACGTTTTCCTTATCTCCGACCAAGGAGCGCGTCGGAATTGCGATATCGGCTGGACTTAAAACCGCGGTCGCAACCTGATAAAGCAACGGTTGAAATAAATGGTGGTTTTTTTTATCGATTACTGTGATATCCAGATCTTCATCTCTGGAAAGTTTTTTTATGGCCTGTAAGCCTCCGAATCCGGCTCCGATAACGACTACTTTCTTTTTTGACTTTCTATTAAGGGGCATTCTTCGCTCCGTTTTTATCCAAGATAAATTCCAGAAACCCTTCGGAGGCCTCCGAAACGATATTCAAGACTTCTTCGAAGTCTTTTAAAGTTCCATAATATGGATCCGGCACTTCAAGATCTCTTACTTCCCCTTTTTGAAATTTACGAAAAAGATGAACCTTCTTTCTGTCCTCATCTCCGGAGGTTAAGCTTAATAAATCTCTAAGGTTAGATCGATCCATAGCTAAAACAAAATCAAAATCCTCGAAATCGGATTTCCTAAACTGTCTTGCTCGATGAGTAAGTTCGACCCCTCGCTTTCTTGCCGTCTGGCGGGTCCTCAAATCCGGCAATTCGCCGATATGATATTGCGACGTCCCACAGGAATCGATTTCAAAGAATTCCCGCATTCCCCTCCTTTGGACCAAATTTTGGAACATTCCTTCAGCCGCAGGAGAACGGCAGATATTTCCTAGACATACGAATAAAACCCGAATTTTATTTTCAAAGCCCAGTTCTTCTGAAGACGCCATCGCGTTCCCCTATTTATATCCGATTTTCTCCCAGAGAAATTCAGGTACAATCTTCATTAACACACCTACCGGCGCCCATGGAAACCAAGGCACCGTTGCCGAACGGGCGCCTGACTCGATTCTATTATAAATTTTTTGTGCGCCTATCGAGACCGGAATCACAAAGGGCCTAGATTCCATTTGTTGATTGATGGGCGTATCGATAAAGCCCGGATGAATCACGGTCACTTTGATTCCGTATTTTCTGACTTCTCCGCGTAACGCTTCCAAATAAATGGAAACTCCCGCCTTGGATGCGCAGTAGCTGGAAGACCCGGGCAATCCTCTGAAAGACGCTACCGATGAGATCCCTACGATCTGGCCGCTCTTCTGTTTTTTAAAAGTACCGATCAGCGCCGAAGCCCCGGCCATTAAGCCGATCAGATTCGTTTCGATGACTTTCTTGTCGGCCTGAAAGCTTTTCTCGCCGAAAGAGGACGTCGTTGAAATGCCTGCATTAGCGATAAAAAGATCCACGCCGCCCAGCTCTTTGACCAAAGTCGGCAGGACCTTGAAGTTCTGTTCCGAGTCGGATACGTCAAGCGCCTTAACAACGACCTTGCCGCCCGAACTCCAGGCTTTAATTTCCTTCGCAAGATCGTCCAAAGCTTTCTTTCTGCGAGAGGTTATAGCCAAATCGTGCCCCGATTTTCCGTAAAGAAGAGCCAGTTCACGCCCGATACCGGAACTTGCTCCGGTAATAATAACTTTTTTACGAGTACGGCTTTCCGACATTTTTAGAAACGCCCTTTTTCTTCATTTAATTGGTTTACCAGCTAGATGGGAAAGGAATTATTTTACCAGTAAAATACCCCGAAAAAAATAGGCATAGGAGCTCCCCCCGTTGCCTGGGACTAAAGCAACGGATCGGTTGCGTATCCAAGAATGCGAAATTCAGAAGATGAAATAAACTCGAAAGACCAAGAGATCGAACGACTCAAAAAGCTTGTCGAGTTATACGAACGAATCTCCAAGCTCGGCGAGCAAGAGCTCAAGGAAGCCGAGAATATTCTAAACGCGCAGGAAAACGCGGCGAGCCTCGCTAGGACCGAACTCCTGGAAATGCGGGATCGATTTAAAGGCCTCGGCCCGCTTTCTTCGGAACGCAAATCGGCTATCCTGGAAATCGTAAACGACAAGCAAACTCCATTATCCGGATTGGCGAGTAAATTCGAGGAAATGGGGAGGAAGCACGATTTCTTCTATTCCGATTTCTTTAGAATCGTCGCAAACTTAGATCTACCCGAATCGGAAGCCCGCGTTTTATGGAAGGAAATTTATTCCCATGCGGAAGATATCAGCCGCAAGTTAGGGCGAAGTATGAATTTCGTTGTAGCCTTGCTCGATTATATTTATCTCAAAAATCGCCTCATCGAGAATCCCAAAATCGTGGACATGTATTCCTTCGAGGAAATCATCCTAAACGCGGTGATCGACGAAGGCACGGGCATTTACAATCGACGTTACTTTAATCTCGTCCTAAATAAGGAAATAACTCGAAGTAAACGCTACAAACGTAGTTTTTGTCTTTTTCTATTCGACCTCGATGATTTTAAAAAGATCAACGATTCGAAAGGTCATGCATTTGGAGACGATATCCTAAAGCTTGTTGCGGGAACCCTTATGTATTCGTTCCGGACGGAGGATATCAGTTGTAGGGTCGGAGGTGAGGAGTTTGCAGTCATCCTTCCCGAAACGACTCGGGAAAATTCCAGCGTTGCTATAGAAAGGTTCAGAACTTATCTTCGAAATTCTTCCAAAAATGATTTCGGGATAGAAGTCACCGTCTCCGGGGGCGTATCGGAATACCCCGCAGATACGGAAGAAAGCAATCGACTTTACTCGATTGCCGACTCTCGATTGTACGAAGCGAAGGCCGCCGGCAAAAACCGAATCACTTACTAGTTAATTATAGTTAGGCGGCCCCATGCCGATCCACCTAAGGAAAAAATTTCCTGATAGTTTCTTCAATCCTGGATTTGGTACTCTATTTCTTTAGTAGTAATTTCGTTTAGTTTCGAGATTAAAAGCTCGTTCGTGTTCGCCAAGCGATCCGCCAGAATACGCACCATTTTAGCGGCAAATTCCGGATTTGAAAGAAGATACTTTTCCAATTGCTGTTTACTCTCGATAGCGGCTAATTCAGTGGCTAAAACTGCTCTCGCAGTAGCTGTCCGCGGCTTGGCACGGAACAAAGCCATCTCCCCGAAAAAATCCCCTTTTTTCATAAGCGCTAGCCGAGTTGCTGTGTTTTTGTGCGTAAAGAAAATTTCTACCGTACCGGAGAGTACGATATACATCGCATTGTTGTTTTCTCCTTCCCGAAAGATCACTTGTCCTGCTTGCACGGCGATTTTATTCATTCGATTCCTGCTTTCTCTCCCTAACTTTTCCGATCTAGCTTGCCAACTCTCTATTAGAATAGACTATTCGTTTCGATGAATTCTATCCTTTCCTTAAGCTTAGAGGGTCTCGGATTGCTATTCCTAGCGATCCTTCTCCTTTTTATTCCTTCTTTCCGTTCCCTATTCGATCACCGCGCCAATCAACCCCATACAAAACCAAAATCCAGGAGTGCAGTCGTCGATTTTATCCGGGGAGTTTCCATCTCCGGCATCGTTGCTATCCATCTAGCATCCTATTACAAATATTTCGGTCCGAACGAACCTTTTTCGACTTGGGCATTGTCCGTGTCCAATTTAGCTCGGTTTTCCGTTCCCGCCTTTCTAATATCATCGGGAATCTACCTCTCGTACTCGAGTCCTTCCTCATACTGGAAACCCAAGTTTTCCGGTCTTATTTTACCCTACACCTGTGTATTTCTCCTCGGAGCTACCGTAAAATTCGGATTTCCTCCGGACTGGAGGGAATGGATTTTAGCCTACCTAAAAGGCTCTCTATTTGCCCCGTTTTATTTCGTTCCCTTGATGGTACAAGCGTACGTACTCTTTCCATTTATCCTTCGATCTCTTCATCGGACTTCTTGGGTGGTAATCTTCGTTTCCTCGCTAACGATTAACATAATCTCGAATCATATTTTCGATTATGTCGACCTCGGATTTAAAACCTGGGAACCCGTTTTATTGACCCACTTTATATTCTTTTTTATGGCGGGAATACTTTCCGCAGCAAAATTTCGTCATCCGCCAATACTAGAAACCATACTCGGAGCTATTCCGAAGGGAAATCCGTTTTGGAAATTGCTCTGCTTCCTCCTATTCGCTTACGCTTTCGCTAGCATCGCATTAACGTTCGGATTCGGTTTCGAGATTTCAAATCATCTGATTTTTTACCCATTGGGAATGTTTTTGATTCTATTTCATTGGGGGACGAATATAGAAACAAAAGGACCACCTCCCCTACCCTATCGTATTTTTTGTTCTTTAGGAAAAGGAAGTTTAGGAATCTTTCTTTTGCATCCTGTGCTGATTCATTTTTTTCATTCCCAAAACCCGTTCGATCCTTGGTGGATCCAAGTCCCCTTCTACTTCTTCACATGGATCGTAAATTTAGCCTTACCATGGTTAATTTGGGATGGAGGGGCAAGGATATTACGTCTCTTTAAAAAACCATAAGCGCCGGAGTAACTCTAAGACATCCCGTTCTTAAATCGAGGGTCTTCCGTGACTCCCGATTCCCGGACTTCGGACAGGGCTTCCGCATACGCGATCAAAACCTTAAGTGCAAAGGTGCTTCTTTCACGTATATACGAATCTTCTTGAGAAATCGGATCACCGGGATTGACCAGGTGTTCGGCCTCGCGGAATAGTAATTGTTCGGGAATATAGCAAAGTTTGCTATTCTTATAACTGCTTGAGCGAAGCTCATCCACCGGAAAAGCTCCTCCGCGACCGGCCGAGACACCGGCCAATAGCGCAGGCTTATGGCCGAGCTGAGGCAGCCCTGCATATAAAAAGAAATTCTTTAGAGCCGGACTTGCCATCCCGGCGTATTCGGGAGTCACTACTACAAAACCGTCGCAGCTCCTAAGTTCCGTATCGATCGGTTTCCAGAGAGAATCCCATTCTAAGCCGCCGTCCCAAAAACTTTCATCCCAAATCGGTAGCCTCGTCTTTCCTAAATCGAAAGTCCAAGTTTGAACCGACATCTCCTTCAATTTCGAAGCAAGGAACCCTCCCACTTTTGCGGATTGAGATTCTTTACGATGCGATCCTACGATAATTCCTATTTTCATTTTATCCCTAAGCGAACGGATTCTGCTTTAGGGGAATGCTTTTTTGTGCCGCAATTTATCCAATTAGAAAATTTATTCTACGAGGGCCAAAATCATCAAAACTGAAATTACTGTTTCTCAACTCAGTCCGTATTTTTTCTTTAAAACTGCGAGATCTCGCAAAAAAGAATCTCGAGTTTTGGCCGGGAGGGACTTTAAATCCAAGGTTACCCTCTCGACTGTTTTCCGGGGTGAAATCATTTCACCCCCTCGGCCTTCCTTACGTTTTAACAGACTTTCCAAATTCTTTATCGAAGCGTCCTTTCCGCTACGTAATAGATCACCGACGGATTTTTGATCCAGCCTTGCGATAGAGCTCAGTTGTTTTACATACCGCTCCGTATAACCCAACAATTTTGCGACCTCGTCTGCGGTTTTCTTTTTTTCTTTTCGAAGGTATTGAATCGCGCGCCCGACTTCCCAGGGATTCAAGCTTTTACGTTTTTCATTTTCCGCCAAAGCCATCTCGTAGCATCGATCTTCCGAAGCATCCGTTTCCACCGCAGCAATGGATTTCCATCCCAAGATTTTGGCCGCCTGATAGCGCCTTTCTCCCGCTACGATTTGAAACTTCTTCCCGACCTTTCTAACTACAATCGGCTCGATCAATCCAAGTCTTCGCATCGATTCGGTCAAATCGCCCACCTCTTCTTTTCCGAAAACCCTCGGCTGCTCGGGGTTAGGAAGAATATCTTGAATCGTGATTTCCTTTCGAGAGGAATCTTCCCCGCCAAAAGCCGTCAAAAGATCCATTCCTGCAAATTCAGCTCTCTTTGCCATTTGCCCTCCTTACCACCTCTTCGGCTAGAGCCGAAAACATCTGCATCGCCTTGGGGTCATATTCCGAAAGCAGTTTCCTCTTGGCTTGCGATTGCGGAATTGCTTCTCGACGGTAAACTACCGAATCGAAGACGGGAAAATATTTACGAATAGCATCAGCTAATCCCGATAAGGCCCGCGAATCTTCGTACTGATTCAATACGGCCCCTAGTAATCCAAGATCCGGATTTGCCTTTTTGCGAATTTTTTCGATCGTACCGTGCAGATCTTTTAGGCCTTGCACGCTAAAAGCACGAGTTTGAATCGGAACCAGTACCAGATCGGACGCTATCAAAGCATTTTCCAAAATCAATCCCAGAGACGGCGGGCAATCTATTATAATATATTCATAGGAGGATCGAATTGGTAAAAGCGCGTCCTTGAGCAGTTCGAAGTCGTCCCTTTCGTAGGGCGTTGTGAAATTTGCAAGGTGAATGGAGGATGGAACTAAATCCAAATTCGGAGCGAGACTGACGATAATCTCCGACATCGACAGGGTTGCGTCCCCCCGATAACCCAAGGTATGATATACTGACTTTTCAACCTGGCCGACGTATAACTGAGTTATATTTGCCTGGGCATCCCAATCTATCAAAAGCACAGGACGACCGGACTTTGCCAATGCTTCCGCTAGGCATATAGATACTGTAGTTTTACCCTCTCCGCCTTTCTGGTTTGAAACGGCAATCACCACCGATTCAAACCCTTTTGTCTTTTTCTTGCGAAAGTATTTATCCAACACTTCTTCCTTGTATTTTCCTTTTCCCTGAACGGGGATTCCCCAAGCTTCCGCCTTTTTTTGAAACTCTTCTCCGGAGCTTATCGCGTATTCCGAAAGAATTTCATGAACTTCTAACAACCTCGCTTTCATTTCAATCGAGACCTTTGCTTCTTGTTCCCCCTTTCGACTTGTTTTGTCAACCAAACCTATGTCTCATTATTAGCTTAAGCCCGAAAAAACGAGATTGCTCGAGGGCGGGGAGGGGAGGATCCTAGTATTTCCATTTCCCGGGTTCGTACCGGGGTGAAATCGTTTCACCCTCCCGGATTCGGACACAAAATGAAAAAACGACATTTTTCGACAGCCGGACTCTTACTCCTCTCGCTGTTACTGTTCCCGCAATCGGCTATATACTCACAGAAAATCGAAAAAAAAGGCTCAATCCAATCAACGGAAAACTCTGAGGTCGGAGCGCCTTCACAAAAAGAACAGGCCATTTCACGGAAAGTCGGATTTTGGGAAACATTTTGGGCAAGGTCTTCCGCGACTTTACTAATGGGGGAAAACGGAGGAGAGCATATCTTCGAATCAGGAACAAAATATCCGAATCTTTCCGGAGCAAAGGCGGGATCCAGAATTTCCTATAATCGAAATTTCGCATACGGAGGAATCGAGCTCAGGCATTGGTGGCAGAAATGGGAAATCAGCTTCGGATACAGAAGTAACGGCCGGTACCAGAGGGTGGGGCAGGGCAAGGATGAGGATTTTGCTCTGGCGGATTTTTCTATCGAGAGGGGGGCTAAGTTTGGATTTCGGGAATGGAGTTTTTACGACACTCCGTATACGTTCAGCGGCTCTAAAAACTTTGCCGACGGGCGGGGAAAACTAAAAATGAAACAAGATCGCCTGAGCCTATCCGTCCGAAGATATTTAGGCTCCAGCGATCCTGACGCGCGCAAAAATGGCCAAGGTTTTTTTGTGACGGGGGGAATTCATTACACTTATTTTAAATATTATCTTTACGATGTAAATCAATGGATCGCGTCCGATCCTATCTTTTACGGACCTATCGGGATGGGGCTAAGTTTCACCAACACTACTTGGGAACTCCCGATAGGAATCGGATATAGATACTCCGACGGAAAATGGATGTTTGAAGGAGCGTTCTTGGGAAGCACATGGTATTCTCATTTCAGAGATTATCATTATCAACGAAGTTTGAATTTCATTGGAGACGCAGCAGGCTACGGGATAGAGGCGAATATCGGGGGAGGGGTGATCGTAGATTCTTGGCTATTCTTTCTACGATTGACCGAAAATAGGCTGTACGGATCGGGAAGCTTCCAAACCAGGGGTGGAATCAGCTCGAATGATATTTTATCAAATGCGGCAGGTCATTATAGAAATTATCTGAATACGAAACAGTATAATATAGAATTCTCTGTAACGAACTACTTGGAATGGATCGCAACAAAATAGCGCTATCGGAGGCCACTTGAAAAACAGACTCCTTCTTTTAAATTTAGGCGGACCTAGAAGCGCCGCGGAAATCCCGAAATTTTTATTGGACCTTTTCGAAGACCCGTTCGTTTTCGATCTCTCCCTTCCGGAGTTTTTAAGAAAATGGATAGCCAAGAAAATCGCAGTCTCTAGAGCCAAAACAGTCGCAGAGACATACGCCTCGATGGGTTTCGGAGGAGGATCCCCTCTAGTATCCGAAACGGAAAACCAAGCAAACGAATTGCGTAAGCTTCTGGAAGAATCCGGAGAAAAATGGGAAGTCCGGATAGCGATGAGTTGCGGCTTCCCGGACCTGAGGGATCTAGGAGAAGATTGGACCGACCCAAGAAAAGGTGTTATTATTTTACCTTTATATCCGCAGTATTCGCGATCGACCGTCCTTTCAACCGCGATGTTGTTAAAGAAAAAATTAGGATTTTGTCCATCCGGTCACCCGGGTTGGGTGCCTCCGTTCTCCACTCGCCCTGAATATCTAGAATCGGTAAAGAATCTGATCCTAGATTATTTCAAAGGAAATTTGAAGCCCGAGACGTTTCTTCACTTGCAAAGCGGCGGTGTACAAAATTGGCAAGAAATAGATCTTGTTTTCAGCGCTCACGGAATTCCCGTTAAATTAATTCAAAAAGGAGACGTATACGTTCGAGAAATTGAGCAAAACGTTTCGGATTTAGAATCTCTATTACGGGCTGACGGGTTTCACGGTAAGATTCATCTTTCGTTTCAAAGCAGAGTCGGGCCGGCAAAATGGACGAGTCCTAATACCCTAGACAAAATTGCTGAACTCGCCGCAAAAAATGTTAAGAGAATTGCTATCTACCCGATTAGTTTTGTCAGCGATCATTTAGAAACTCTGGAGGAAATCGGAGTACAAATAAGGGACCATGCCCTTGCCCGGGGCGTGATGGAATATTACCGAATTCCCGCCCCCGGAACTTACCCCGCCTTTTTAGAAGCATTAAGTAAATTCGTTTTCGAGGCAAAAATCGCAGTAGAGAGGGGAGGGCAGGGCGCCTGTCTATGCAAATCTTGCGGCGGGTTCGATCCTAAGCGCCAAGCGACCGTTTGCTTAGCACGTTGATTCGCAATCGAGAATATTCTTTCCTATTGAGATTGTTCTTTTTTTAAAAAATGCAGACTTAAAGGGTATTCCCATTTGATACCGCTATTCGCTTTCACCGCCCCGATAATCGGGAACAAAGCATAGCATACGCCCAATATAAGAATAAATGGAATTCCTATCAGAACGATACATAGAACTCCAAAAATTACTCCATATATCAGCGAGCTGATAAGCCAGTTAACGACGATCTTTCCGTGGGCATCGACCTCCGGGTCCGAATCTTTTTCGATCAACCAGAGAACTAACGGCACCAACATACCGACGACCGGAAATACGAATACGGAGTATAAAGACAAATGCAGTAGCATGCAATATTGATTCACTGTCATTCCCAAGCGATCATTCTGATTCGAATAAGGAGTCTCTAAAATCTTCTTTTTCTCTGCCTCATATTCTTCTTGAGAAATCGCACCTTTTTCTTTCAGACCGTTTAATTTTTCTAAGTCTTCGTATTTCATCGCCAACCTCTTTTATGAGACATCTAATTACCTGCAAAAGCCCTTTCCAAAATGGACTTTAAACCGATACCTTGTCTAAAGTTCCCTTCGACTTTGATATCCGGAGGAAGAATCCTATCCAAATCCTTATTAAACGCGTAAAGTTGCGGACCATATACCGGCAACGCTTCCTTCCACACAGTAACATAATGATTGATCGGATCGAGACCGTCGGGAATCAATTTTTTTCTATCATCCTCGACGATATTAATGATTTCATCCTCCGATTTAGTTGCGATTTCCCGATCTCCGGCTCCGCCGTAGATGTAGGTTTCGGAGTGAATTCCTTTTTCCGCCCGAGTAGGCCAGATAAAATCGTTGAATAAAATTCCCCTGACTCGCAAGCCCAATTCAGAAGAAAAAGATTTATGATCTTTAGGAAAAAGTATTCCAAATCCTTTCTTCCCCTTCAGAACGGAATCCTTACCGAATCTAGTAACGCTTACGATCGGCAATAACTCCAGCACTCCTTGATATGTTTTTAGTTCAGGGAATTCGCTCTTTAAAATTCTCAAACTCGATGCGAGACCAGTAGCAATCGTAATCTTGGCCCCCGGGAATCTTTTTTTAAGTTCACGTAAGCTGGATATATCTTCATCATACAGAATCTTTCCGTCTTGAGTCACTCTCGCTTCCAACGCACGGACTAAAGTACCGATTCCGCCCCTAAAGCTTACCGTGCCTCGTCGCGCAGGCGAAAGCCTCGGTCTATTCTTTAAGGATTTTGAATATGCTCTTAAATTTTTCCAGAGAGTTTGATCTTCCGGCAAAAACTTACCGAAAACAAATTCGGCGGACATCAGATCCAAATCTCCGGCGTAAATTCCACCTAACGCCGGTTCGACGATTTTGGATACCGTACCTTCTCCTAAAATCCGCTTTCCCCAACGGAGTACGGACTCTCCCGGTTCCGGCTTGGACGGTTTCGAGACTGCACCGTAAACTAATCTAATAATTTCTCCCAACTTCAGCGGTAATCGTCTCGGCTTTCCATCGGAGAATATATATCTTCTTCGAGACGCAGAATCCGGAAGTAAAACGTCTAAGCCCAGTCGAGAAGCAAGCCTCTCCAATTCCCAACAATTTAGAATTCCGTTTGCGGCTGTTTCCACGATTCCGTACTCGGTACGAACCGAACGTATTAATCCTCCGGTCCCGTCCCTTTTTTCTAAAACTAAGACGGATTCTCCTTTCTCGATTGCGAGAAATGCATGGACGAGGCCCGTAAATCCGGCACCAATAATAACTCGATCTGGAATGGGTTTTGCCACGGTTACATCGTAGAACCCCCGATCGTTCTGGCAATAAAATACCCTAAATGAAAAGTTGAAAGGTAGTTTATTCGAGGATAAGAAAAATCAAGTTTTCTTGTTTAAAAACTGAATCTATAACCGAACGAATATTTGGTTTCCAAAAAAGAAGCTGAGGAAGATCCGGTGGAGCTTAAATTCGCTTGGCCGACATTCGAAGGTAACACCGATAAGACGAGACCGGAATTTGTGCCGTCGGAAACTTTCACTAAATTCCTACCAAAGTTGGCAAAGAAATAAGCATCGACTAAATTAAGTAAATAAATAGCGCCCAAAGCGTATAGAGCTTCTTGATAATGCTGAAAATCCCGATCGGCCTCCGCCCTTTTTTGGCGGATTAAATTGTAGTTCTTATCCAGAATGTATTGAGTCAACGGGTCCGAAGATGTCGGAGGCGTGTATACCGCATTAATACCTAGAGCAGTTCCTATGATCGCAGTTTGTGAATAAGGATTTCCTAATGTCCCGTAATCTCGAACCGCATTACGGTAGACCCTATATTTATCATAAGAAGCAAAGCCCGCAGCTGCTATCAGAGTCGGCCACAGTACTCCGAAAACTTTTCGATCGCTATAAAACTGTCCCCACCCGGGTAATATTGCGGAACGAAACAACGCTTTTCCAGGCTCTATCGCGTCCTGCTTAGGGACTATTGGAACGACTTTGCGCTGCTCTTCCTCTCTTCGAAGTCGATCGGCTTCATCCTGTTGCAGTTGCAATTGCCGTGCCTGCTCTTTTTCGACGACTTCTCGCTTGGTATTGGCGATCTTCTTCTCTTCGGCAGAGCGAATTTTCTCTTCTTCGTCGTCGCTGACGTCCTTATACAAGACTTTTAAGACTAACTTTTTATTGATTGCTCGTTTGCCTGATTCGGTCTGGATCACTATCGATGATTGATTCTGCGTGACTAGATCGCCTTTTACTTTGCCACCTTCGCGCAATAGAATGGTTACCGGAAATATCGCCGCCGGTAATAAAAACAGGATGAGAACCATTATAATCGATCGAAACGCTGATGAAACCATTCTATAACTTTAACAATTCTTAGTACTAAATCCTAAAAAATGAGAAGTTCCCCCGATAATATTAGACGAGAAGTAATTTATTTCCAAAACGTTCATTTTGTCGCTTTCACACCATTTTATCAAACAATCGAGTCGTTTCGTTTGTTCAAATAGATTGCGAGAAAACCTTACTTTCGGGACTTTTTCTTCTCAATCGTAGGTCCAGACCTGTACAGGCGTTTCGAAGAAATGGCTTACCGAGGTCCGTAAGAACAAGGGTATGGCCGTCCCACCTAATTAAAGTATCGTCCTCCATGGAGGCTAAATAGAGCCTGACTTCCTCGAAAATCTCAGCGGGAACGTCCACTCTACCCGTAGTGGAAAGCCTTAGAAGCAATTCGCGCTGACGTAAATCCTCGCCGGTAAGTTTATGTCCTCTAAGCAAAGCATGGCCGTCTTCCTGAATTCTTCTCTGATATTTCTTCAGAATTTTTTCATTCTGATAAAAGCAATCCCAACTATCCGAAATAGCCGAAACTCCCATACCTAAGAGTAGATCCGTAGAGCGAGTGGTGTACCCCATAAAATTACGATGAAGAGTTCCGTCCAAAGAAGCCGTATAAAGTGAATCGGTTTCCAGAGCAAAATGATCCATGCCGATCTCTTTGTAACCTGCGTTTAGGAACATTTCTCGCCCGATTTCATATAGCTCCCTTTTTTCCGATCCTTTCGGAAGATCATCCTCGGTAAACAATCTCTGAGCGGCCTTAATCCAAGGGACGTGGGCATAACTATAAAACGCGATCCTATCCGGACGTAATTGCAACGTTTTTAATATAGTATCCCGTATACTCTCTTTAGTTTGTCTAGGCAGGCCGTATATAAGGTCGAAATTTACTGAAGTGTAGCCTAATTTCCTGGCACCCTCCGTAATACCGGCAGTAAGTTCATAGGGCTGAATTCGATTTACTAGTCTCTGCACTTCGGCATCGAAATCCTGAACCCCTAAACTGATTCTCGTAAACCCGAAATCCTTTAAAACTTCTAGCTGGGTCAACCTGGTTCTTCTAGGATCCACTTCCAACGAAAACTCGGGCCTTTCCGCAGTTTTCCAGGAGCTAAGAATCGGAGTCAGTAGAGCTTTTAAATTGGATTCGGAGAGGTAAGTGGGAGAGCCTCCTCCTAGATGCAATTCTCTCAATTCGCGTTTAGGTAATTCCGGGATAGACTTAACGTAGTTCGCAAACTCTTCCAACAGAGTTTCGATATACGGTTCTTCCACCGTATGATTTTTGGTAATCGAAGTATTGCATCCGCAAAAAGAACAAAGCGTTTCACAAAAAGGAATGTGCAAATACAAAGCAACCGAAGAATCTTCAGGAAGAATTCTGTTTCGAACCGCATTCAGCCATTCCGAACGTGTCGGATTATCCTCCCAATAAGGAACAGTAGGATAACTAGTATAACGCGGAGCGGGAACATCATATTTTTCTATCAGATTTATTTGTGATTTCATGCAAATACATCCCTCACAGTTTTTACAAAATTGCGCACATTCGCTTCGGGAGTTTTAGGAAGAACTCCGTGCCCTAATCCGCAGACCCAACCGGACCGTTGATCGGGTGTCAGTCTTAAAAAAGGATCCAACCATTTCATTAAATAACTTCGGAATTCGTCAGGCTCCAAAAAAAGCATGGCCTGATCGAAATTCCCTTGGATAAACTGCTTTCGTTTTCCGAAGAGTTCCGTAAGTTCTACTCGGTGATCCACTCCGAAACCCGCAAGTCCGACTAGGGACCGGATCGATTCCAAACTTTGAGAGGGGATTCCTTTCGCATAATAGCCTATCTTTTCCGGAAACGCTTCCACCAGCTCCCGCAGCGGGGGAAATATCGCATCCATAAAGAAACCGGGAGAAGCGTCTCCGCCTGCAGTATCGAAAATCATGACGATCTCGGCGCCGCCTTCCAATTGAAGTCGAATGTTCTCACGCAATAAAGGTAAAAGTTTTTTATAAAACCCTTCCCTTAATACTGGTGAAACTTTCGGCAAAATCAGATTTCCATCATGTTTTCCTAATGTCGCGTAACAAAATAAGGTCCACGGGCCTCCGATAAACCCGATCAAGGATCGATCTTCGGGAATCCTTTTACGCGTCAAGGCCACCGCGTTCTTCTGGAAACTCATAAAATCGACGGCATGCTCCAAAGAATGCATTCTTCCCAAATCGCTATACTCGGCCAATTGCCAGCCGAGTTTGGGTCCGTCGTCTCCAAACTTTAGACCCATCCCGAGCGCTTCTAGGGGAAATAGAATATCAGAAAACAGAATTGCAGTATCGAATCCGAAATCGTTTACAGGGCCGTACGCGACTTCCGCAGCCAGTTCGGGAATTTTACATAGTTCCTCGAATGTATGTTTTTTCCGTAAATTTTGGTAATGAGAATGATATCGACCCGCTTGGCGCATCATCCAGATCGGAGGAATCGATTGAGCCTTGCATTGCAAGGCGTTCGTAAATTTCTGATTAGGCATCCTGTAAATCTCCGGTCCATTGGTAACCGACCCCTCTCACGGATCGAATCGCGTCTTCGCCTTTGTCTCCGAACGCTTGCCGAAGACGTACAATGGAATTATCTATCGTTCTATTTGTGGGGAATTTTTCCTCTCCCCAAAGACGGTCCAAGATTTCGTCTCGGCTTACCGTTCTTTGTCGCTCTTCCACCAACATATTCAGCAAGGCGCAATCCCTCTTAGAAAGATGTATCTCTTCTCCCGAAGGCGTATGGATGGAATACCCCGAAAAATCCAACGTAAATCCTTCATAAGCATATTTAGTTTTCTTAAACGAATGTTTATGAGATTCTAATACGTGTCTTACTCGAATCAAAAGTTCCTTTAAGTGGAAGGGCTTAGGAATAAATTCCTCCGCTCCGAGTTCGAATCCTCGTAATCTCTCCGGTGCGCCCGAATGTGCGGTTAAAAAAAGAAAGGGGGGACAATCTTTGCGAGTTCGCAATTCCGCTGCCAATTCGAATCCGTCTCCGTCCGGCAATCTTACGTCCAGAAGAATCAAATCCGGTTTAGATTCCAGAGCCAAGGCTCTTGCGGATTGCGCGGATACGGTCCAAATCATTTCGTATCCTTCCTTCTCCAACCGCTCTTTTAGGGTTTCTCCCAGGGACCGATCATCTTCCACCAGTAAAAGTTTTGCCTTCATGTCGATTTAGTCCCTTTTCCGGAGGCGGAAAGGGTCCATTCCGCCTTAAATCCTCCGGATTCGGAGGCACGTAAAACGAAATTGCCGCCCATTTTCTTGATAAGATTCTTAACGATATATAGGCCGATACCGGTACCGCTTGTAGAAGTATGTCGAATAAACGGTCTGCCCAATGTGCGAAGATCGCCGCGAAAACCGATCCCATTATCTTGGAACTCAAACTTAACTCTTCCGCCTGGAACCTGCTCCGTAGATATTTTAACTTTCGTCGCTTTGCCGTGCTGAACCGAATTTTCTAAAAGATTTCTGAAAACGCTTTCTAAAGCTTTGCGGTCAGCCTTGACTCTTGCACAGGTCCAGTCGGTTATCAAAGTTAATTCCGACCAGTCGTCCTTAAAACTTTCCTCTAGATCCGGAAGATTAGTATCTTCCAAGTACAATCCCTCGGAGCGCATCAGGCTGGCGAGATAGAGAGCTTTCGTCATTTGGGATTCGATCCGTACGGAATCTTTGAGAAGCCTATGCAGAAGTTTATCTGTCGAAGGATTAGGACTTTCCTCCAGCAGACTTTCCACTTGCAATCTCAAACTCGCCAGCGGAGTTTTCATTTCATGAGTGACGGTGGAAAAGAAATCCTGAATGAGTTTATTACGTTTATATTCTCGGAACGTCAGCCAAACCAAAGTGATCCCGCCTGCAACGAGCATTAAGAGGAAGAACGTTCCTTCCATCTTAATCATAAGACTTTGTCTTTCTAACTTATCCAGAACCTCCTGCTCCGCGACACCGCCGATTCTAGACGCTAATTCCATAGCCATGCGATTTTGACGCAGCCCCAAAAAAAGCCACCAACTTCCCAGCGAAACCGTAATCGCTATCCATGCGAGCGGAAGGAGAATTTTCTTGTATTTAAAGGAGTGCATAAGGTTTACGATCGATTCTTTCTGAAGGCTTCTTCGGCCAACTCCAAGGTTTTCGCGATTACTTCCGTAGTGTGTGCAAAGCTCGTAAACCCAACTTCGTAACCGGAAGGAGCCAGATAGATTCCATTCTCCAATAATAAGTGAAATACTTTCGCAAAAGATTCCTTATGGCCCGCAGGGATCGCATCGACGGTTCGAACGGAGGAGGACGTCTTTTTATGGAACCAAAATAAGGATGCGTGAGTTTCTGCCGCCCAGTCAGTTCCAGGATCGTACTTTCTAAAAATTGAAAGTAGCCCCTCGGATAATTGCCTTGTTCTTTCTTCTAAGATCGAATACACGTTTTCCCGTTCGCATTTTATAAGGGTCGACAATCCGGCTCTCATGCCGAATGGACTCGCGCTTAATGTACCGGCTTGATAAACGGGCCCCTGAGGAGCGACTAAATCCATAAGTTCTGCGCGTCCCGCGTAAGCGCCGACCGGGAACCCTCCGCCGATGATTTTGCCATAAGTCACTAAATCCGGGCGAATTCCCAATTCGCCGCTCATCCCGGTAAGACCGACGCGAAATCCGCTGATTACTTCGTCGAACAAAATCAAAGTTCCGTATTTTCGAGCGACTTCCGCGATTTTTTGCAGGAATTCCTTTCGCTGTATCAATAATCCGTAATTTGCGGGCAAAGGCTCTATCACAAGAGCGGCAATATTCTTCCCTTCCGTCTCGAATAGATTCTCCACAGCTTTCTCGTCGTCCAAAGGAAGGACTAACGTGTTTCGTATAAGTTCCGAACCGATCCCGGCGCTATCCGAAGATGACTCCCCGGCCAAACCGGAGCCGGCTTTTACCAAAAGGGCGTCTAAATGCCCGTGATAACACCCGTCAAACTTCAATATTTTATTTCGACCGGTCGCGGCACGGGCCACTCGCAATGCGCTCATGACGGCCTCAGTGCCGCTATTCACAAAACGGATTTTCTCCACCCAAGGGATTCGCGCGACGATCCATTCGGCAAGTTCCAATGAATAAGGCTCGGCAGCGCCAAAACTCCATGCGAGCGAGGCGGTCTCCAGGACGACTTCTTCCACTTCAGGATCCCGATGACCCAAAAGCAAAGGGCCGAAGCTTAAACAATAATCGATGTATTGCTTTCCTGCCACATCCGTTAATGAGGCGCCTTTTGCGGCTTGAAAAAATACCGGCGTTCCGCCCACGGATCGGAAGGACCTTACAGGAGAATGAACTCCCCCCGGAGCGACCTTTTTAGCACGATCAAAAAGTTCCGAGGAACTACCGTATGATTTCAAGAAAAGATCTCCTTTCCGCGTCTTGCGGCGTACGTAATCAAATACGAAGCCCCGGCCCGACCGAACACTTGCCAGGTCTCCTTCAGAACATCTTCGAATTTGCAAAACCCGTTTTCCGCCAGAAGGGATAATGACGCATATTCACCACTTACCTGGTATGCCCCTACAGGCAACCCGGTTGCGTTGCGTATCGGTTGAATTAAATCAATTGCGGTCAGACCCGGTTTTACCATAAGCAAATCCGCTCCTTCTTTAGCGTCTCTCAACGAGGACAGGAGAGAATCCTCCTTATTACGCACATCGATTTGGTAGGAAGAACGGTCCCCATGACCCGGTGCGGATTCCGCGGCCTCTCGAAACGGACCGTAAAAATTACTCTTAAATTTGGTCGAGTAACTCATGACCGGTAAGGTTTCGAAACCGTGCTCGTCCAAAATTTTGCGATGGCTTGCGACTCGACCATCCATCATATCCGAGGGGGAAATTCCGTCCGCTCCGGAATTCGCATAACAAAGAGCGATCTCCGAAAGGCGACGAACCGATTTGGCGTTATCGATTCTTCCCTTGGCATCCAATAATCCGCAATGCCCGTGGGTAGTTAACGAACAAAGACAAGTATCGATCCAAAGAAAAGTCTCCGGAAAGTTCCGCTTAATTCCCCCTATGACTTCTTCGTAAAATTTCGTCGGAATGGAATCGTTCGACTTATTGCCCGGAACTAAAAAAAGTAAGAAATGCTCTACACCTGCTTTCGAATCGGACTCTATTTGTTTTAAAACGGTCTCCTTCGTATCCCGGAAAACTCCGGGCAGGGAAGACATGCTTTCCCGATCCTTTAGCGATTCCGCGACGAATAAGGGTTGAATCATTTTTTTTGCATTCAAGGATTCAGAAGAAGTCAAATTCCTAATCGCTGGCGAAATCCGATTTCTTCGGAGTTCCATTCCGTAAGATTCTCTCATAAATGTCCTATTTCCTTTTTCAGAAAGTCCGGGATCTCTCCCTTACAAGCATTAACCCAAGACTCATAATTCGGAAATGCGTATACCTTTCCGATCGTTCCTAAGATATTTCTAATATATGAATACGTCGCGCCTGACCCGGTCGCGTGTATTTTCTGTGCGATCGACGGGTCCTTCCTGTATGCACGATCAAACTGAGTTGCGCTCATCCAAAAAAAATGGGAGTACCTTGATAAGTCCCGCAATTGAGTTTCCCATTCGACTTTATATGTGGGCAAACGATCCCAAGTTCCCTCGACGATGCCGCTTTCTTCGTGGGTCAGTTTAACGAAGTTCGGAATTTCTCCCAATAGGGTCCCGAGATTTTTCGCATCACCTTCGCCTAATCCGTCCGTAGACGCGTGCACCCATAGATCGCGGGACGCTAACTTCTCCCAAGTTTTAGTGCCAGCCACAACCAAAATCGTATCGGGCTCGGGATTGGGCCAAGACTCCGGGAATGCATCCGCTCTTGCCACAAACCAAAATCTGCCCGTCGGCGGAGAAGAGGGGAGGGGAAGTCGGGCTCTACCTGAAGTCTGTAGTTTTGTAGGGAAAACATGCGAATCGGAAATCGGACGAGGGAAATCATCGCCTTTCCAACGAATAGCGGAATCCAATTCCTCGCCTGAATCCGTTTTTCCCCGCAGAAACAGCACGGTTCCCGACTCTCCGGAATGGACGGCGACTCCTATTTTTTGATGGCAACCTCCGCCGAATAAAGAGAGCAGCCTACGTTCATCGGCGACATTCCTTTCTTCCGATAGGCTCCGCAACGGAGAGAGAATCTCTCGAACGCAGTCGTCACCCGCTCGAAATTCCGCAGCCAACGCGCCTTGGGCCGGTGCATTCGGATTTTTTGATAAAGGAAGAACCATGAACAATTGCTCGTTCAAAACGGAGCGTAAGTGATCCCGAACTTCGGAATATTCGGGCTGCTCCGCAAAGGAAAATTCCCGAGACAAGAGACGGTCCAGAGCCGCTTTCGCCACGACTATGCCGGAAATAGAATCATCTTCCAACCATTTCCTAACTCTTGTTTGCACATTACCGCGTACAGGGTGAAAATAAATCGGCTTTCCTTGATGACGACGAGGAAGAGCGAGCGGTAAAAAAGCGGAAAGATTATATTCCCTTCGCGGACTAGAAGAATGAATTTTGATTTCATTCGGGGGATTGTCGAATGCTGAACGTTTCCAAAGGAGAACATCCCGTTGGTCCGCTCGCGGAAGAACCATCACCGTCTCCGTTCCGGCATGACCTTCCAAGTCCAAATCCTTATAAGAGTGAATGACTAGATCTACATTTCTGTCCGTTAATTCTTTCGTTAAATCTTGAGTGAATACCCCGCGAGTCGGCATCTTCCAGAGTGGCGTTACCAAATCTTGGTCTCCGCTGGCCTCTTTAAAAAATAGTTCGACGTTGAGGTTCGGATGCGCTCTTAGTAAGGCATCGCGTACGAGACAAGACTGGAGTTTTGCGAGAGAACTTTTTCTAGAGCCGATTCTTAGAACGAAGGACAAGGCAGGTCTTCCCAACCGAATACGAATTGATGCGCTTCTAACTCTCTTTCTTCCAAAAGTCTCGCTAAAACAGAATCCAATTCTTCGCGAACTTTACGAGTACGTTCTTCGGTTTCCTTTAAAGAGGACATCATATCGGCAAAGGAAATATATTTTACGCCTTCGGGTAAGTGAGATTCCAAAGCCTCCTCCCTAAAATCCAAAACCAAATCTCCCGGAGATAGTTTATTCATCCAAGGCTCTAAATTTACGGGAGCAGCGACAATCCAAGCTTCCCCTTTAGGGGACCAGTCTTCCCAAAACGACGTCGAGGCGCCGGAAGAATTTCCTAAGAATTCCAAACGTTCTAGATTGCGACCAACGATACGAACTGTGCGATCCACTCCCTTCAACCAAGGTAGCATTTTTTCGGCGAGCTGTCCTGTACCTAAAAGGGCCACTTCACTTACCGGGCGTGCGGAACTTGCTAAATATTTTTGAGCCAACCCACCGTAGGATTGCTCTCCCAAATTCTGCAAATATCCTGAACGCAATGATCTACAATCTTCGATTAAATTATCTCGCAAACGAGCGATATATTCTCCGAACGCCGAAGCAGGAAGTTCTTGAAAGCGTTGCCTAAACTGGGCCAGCACCTCGGTCTCTCCGAATAATTTAGAACGAAGGCCGGAAATAATTTCTAATAAGAGGCCGTAAGCTTCATACCCCGATTTTACTTCCCATGTATCGGGAAGATCCAAAAACTCGGGATGAATTCTGGAATCGGTAACCCACACAGTTCTCATACAAGTCTTCCATTGAAATGAATCAGACACGGCAAACCCGTCTCTATGGCTAGCTTCGGAATGGAAAACCTTCAGTGTGGACCACATCTTTACCAAATATCATACAGAGTTTCCGCTTTGTTTTGTCAAAATACTGTCAGCGGATTTGGAAAATATTCGAGTTGCCGCAACTGAGAACCATTTTCAAAATGGTTGTATGACCTGGGACACTCGCATTCAAGATTATATCGTTTATGCAATCGTAGGAGCGACCGCAATTTATCTCCTTTTTCCGTTTGTCTCTTCACTCAAAAGCCTTTTTGGAAAATCCGCTTCGGAAGAAATTCGTTATGGATGCTACGAGGACGCCTGCGCATCCTGCAGAGTCGTACCAGTAAAAAAAGAATCCTCTTTAAGGAAAGCGAAGCGCGCCTAACTCCAAGAGAGTCATTGCGATCGCGTCTTCGTCGTTGCTATACCGCGTAATGTACGGAGCGTGATCTCTTAGATAGGAAATCGCGTTCTTCATCGCAAAACCGAATCCGGCATGCGAAATCATTTCCCAATCGTTTTTTTCGTCACCAAACGCGACAACTCCGGCGGAGTCCAACTGGTTGGCTCGTAAAAAAGTGTCTATTGCGGACCATTTAGAAACGTTCTTTTCTAAAACTTCCAAACAGTACGCAACTCCATGGATTCTGGTGATTACAGTTCTGAATTGAACAGATTCCGGCAAAGAAAGCAAATTACTTTCCAATTCGACCAAGTGCTCCTTTTGCTGGGATAAAAAGCAGGCTACCAGAATTCTATCGCTACCGTAATCCAAACAATTTTTCACCACACGACTTCGTTTTAAATCTCCGCCGGAGTAATTATGAAATTTAGGGTCCGTAATCGGCGACTCTGCCAGGATATCGACGCCTTCTTCATAATGATCCACATGCAAAATCGGATCGAACCCGGATTTTTTTCCCGAATCCAAAACGGCAGCCACCGCATTCGGGGAAAGATATGTTTCGGCAACCCTAACCCCGGTCGGGCTGGCCCGCAAAACTTGACCGTTATTAGAAACAACGAATAAGTCTCCGCTAAATTCCAGGGCAAAGGGGAGGGTGGAGGAGAACCTTCTCCCGGTTGCAATGATTAAGCGAATTCCCTGAGAAAGGGCTGCGTTCAACACATAATGGTTCAAACTAGAGATGCATCCGCGAGAATTCAGGAGAGTCCCGTCCAAATCCATCGCAATCGTATGTATTCCCTCGAGCTTCTTTCCGTCGGGAAAGCGCGCTAAACTAGATTCCAAAAAAGCCCCTCTTTACGAAGTTTTCCTATTTTCGAACCGGAAGGCGTGCTTTCTTCCTTTTTTCGTTTTCAAAGAAGCGGAAAGTATTTGGCTGGGAGTATGAAACTTAGCCTCGCGTATTCTCCCTGCCCGAACGATACTTTCATTTTCTATCATTTAATCGCAGGCAAGACAAAGGCCCCGTTTTCCATCCAGGAAGAATTGCATGACGTGGAGCAACTGAACCGGTTTGCAAAAGAAGGAAAATTCCACTCCTCGAAACTTTCATTTGCGGCGTTCTTTCAAGTTGCGGACCGGTATTCCTTACTTGACTCCGGTTCGGCGCTCGGGAGAAATTGCGGACCACTAATCGTAAAAAGGAAGGGGAATCTCGCCTCGAATCCTAAGGGAAAAAAAATTCTCGTTCCGGGCGCCTGGACTACGGCAAACCTTTTGACTCATTTGTATTTGGAAGGCGATTACGAGGCGGTCCCGATCCGCTATGACTTGATTCTGAATCAAGTATTGTCGGGAAAAGCGGATTTTGGAGTCGTCATCCATGAAGAAAGATTCACATACGAAAAACGCGGCCTGGAAAAAGTTCGAGATTTAGGAGAATGGTGGGAAGAAATGAGCGGGGCGCCGATTCCGTTAGGCTGCATCGCAATCCGAAGAGATTTGGAAAAAAGCCTAAAAGAGGATTTGGATTTCTCAATTAAAGAAAGCTTATCGCTTGCGTACGAAAATCGAGAAGATACATACGATTATATTTTCCGCCACTCTCAAGACACGAGCAAAGAAGTCGTAGATGCTCATATCGGCCTCTATGTTAATGAGTTTTCCCAAAGTCTAGGAGACGAAGGTCGAAGAGCGATTTCCACACTTTATAAGGAAGCTCTACGCACCGGCCTTGTGCCGTCCGGGCGAGAAGCCGAACTTTTCACATAGTGGAAGAGAAATACTAAATTATTTCCCTTCTCCCCTAAGTTCCCTCACAATATCGTAGCTAGCGTGGGATTGGTTCAGGGTGTACAAATGAATTCCGGGAGATCCCATTTCGATCAGTTCTCTACACTGTTCCACGCTAAAGTTCAAACTTCTACGGTAAAATTCCTCGGGACGATTTTGCACTTCTTCCAGGTCGGTCAAAAGCTTATCCGGGAATTCGCAGGCAGCCATGCTTCTAAATCTTTCGATTTGCGAGAACGACGTGATAGGCATGATCCCGGGAACAACCGGCACTCGAATTCCCTTCTTTCTAACTAGATTTAAAAAGGATTCGAAAATCTCGTTTTTAAAGAAGAGCTGAGAAACCAAATACTCCGCTCCTGCATCGACTTTTTTCTTCAGATTGTCGACGTCCGTCTCCAGATCGCTTGCCTGCGGGTGCTTTTCCGGATAGCATGCCCCGCCCATACAAAAATCGAAACCCTCCGATTTAATAAACGAAATCAGCTCGCTCGCGTGCTCGAAACCGCCTTCGACTTTTTTAAAAACGCCTTCCCCCTTTGGAGGATCTCCCCGGAGTGCCATTAAATTGCGGATCCCGGAGGATGCGATTTCCTTTAGAATATTATGTATTTCTTCTTTATTTCCTCCGACGCAGGTAAAATGCGCGGCGGCGGCCAGATTGAACTTTTGGGCCAGGTCGGAGGTCAACCGTATCGTTTTGTCCCGAGTGGATCCTCCTGCTCCGTACGTAACCGTAATATACCCCGGATTGACTCGCGAGAGTTCCTTAACGGTTTCGTATAATTTAGCTTCTCCTTCGATTGTCTTGGGAGGGAAGAACTCGAAGGAGTACACAGGCTCCTTGGCATTAGTATATATTTCTAGAATTTTTTTCATATTTCCCTTTCTCCGAAATTTCGGAGGGTTGTATCAACCGCAGCTTAATAAGACCGGAACTATGCCCCGGCCATTTCTTTGCGCGCCTAAGGCCTTGGCAACCAAGGCGCCGGGCTTTAGATTTTCGGAAGTGACTCGAACTGCGTGTCCTCCCGTCAGACCCACAGAAAGCAGATCGCCGGGCAGGATAGGGTGGGACTGGGCCTCTACGTTTGCAAGAACCACTCCCGAGATCGCCACTAACCATTGGCCCTCGACATGCGGCTTTTCCCCCAACACAATCGCTGCCGATTTTACGGCAACTCCGACCACATTAGTGGCGCTGGGATTTTTAGATTTATGAAGCTTTCCTTCTTCTCCCATCACCAACCAATCTCCTTCCGCAATCACATCACCGGACTGGACCGGAAAAAAGCGGGCAATGCAATCGGTGCCTTTTCCTGTCTGCACGTAAATAGTCCCGATAAAATCGGCTTCGCCTTCCGCGAGTAGTGCCTTGCCGGATCCGGTTTCATTTAACTGTGGAATTCCCTTCCCGCTCGCATACACTGCGTATCCGGAACGAGAATGAAACCAGCCTCCGAACCCTCGCTTTGCAAGCCCTAAAATACCCGCCGATTCCCGGTCGCCCGAAGAACTATCCCCGCGAGCCCCGAATTTTTCTCCGTATGCAAGAACTCCAACATGCCGTCCCGATCCTACGATACCGGAACCTTTCTCGGCCTCATTTCTTGCGTAGATAAGCCCGTTATTTTCGGGAGGAGGAGAGATATTCAAATATGGCGCCTCGACCGTTCCCTTTACTCTCAAGAATCCGCTATGCGAACTAAAGTCGTGTTCCAAAGGAGCATACTCATGACTGTGAGGTTTCGGAGTTCTTGCGTCGGACAACCGAGGATCGTCCGCTGATACCGCGTGATTCGGAACCGATTTGCCCTTAGGGGCCAATGCGATAATTCCGGGATATTCCGTACTCGCATTTCTCAATCGTTCATCGTTTCCTTGAACGACTACCCCTTCCTTCGATTCGCCGGATCGCCCAAGTTGCACGATTCCAAAAGTTTGAGTGGTGGCCGATTTTAGGCGTTTATCATTTCCCTGAACTGCGGCTTCTGCAACATCTTCCCCACTGGAAGCAAATCTGAGAATTCCAGGCGTCTCCGTTGTTGAAGCTCTCAATCGAGGGTCATCCGAAGTTACCACCTTCCCTGGAATCGCTTCTCCGGGAAGAGCCAATTGAACTAAACCGAATCTATTAAAGTTAGCATGCTTGAGACGATCGTCGTTCCCCTGGACTGCAACTCCTTCTTTTGTCTCTCCGTTCTCCGCAAGTTCCACGATTCCTTGCGCCTGAGTAGTCGCCGATCTCAGCCGCTCATCGTTTCCTTGAACGACTCGATCCGCTCGGTTCTCGCCGTTCATCGCTAACCTGACAAGACCGAATGTGGTCTCACTTGCATGCTTCAAACGACGATCGCTACCCTGAACTGCAACACCTTCCTTATCCTCACCGTCGGACGCCAACTCTACGATCCCTTTATATTCGGTCGAAGAATCTCGCAAGCGGCGATCATTTGCCTGAACTGCGGCACCTTCGGAAGTTTCGCCGTCGACTGCAAGCCGGACCAAACCCGCGCGAAGAACCGTAGCATAAGGAAGAGGTTCGGCCGTAGGCTTATGCGTTAAGTCGCTCAAATAAGGAGCTGCGTAAAGCTCGACTTCCACAACGCGAGTCACATAGGACTCTTGATTCGTCTTTTTTTGCGGCCGAGACACGAATTTTAAAAATCGAATATTTGCCGGTAAAAATCTCCATTGATACCAAACTCCGAGTTCGGAAAGAAACTGATTTTCCTCTAAAAGCTGATTCCAGGTCAGATCATCTTCGCTATAGTAAACAGTAAACGTTTCTGGAAAAAAAGACGGGGCCTCTTTGGGGGAAAGCAATCGCAGCTCGTTAACCCTACTAATGGATCCTAAATCCACTAGAAAAAATTCCTCTTTAGGCTGAGGCGATACCTGGGAAGACCAGCCGTAATCCGCACGTTGATCGATTAAGTTTTCCTTAACCCAAAACCGATCTCTCTCCGAACTTACGTCCACTTTAACGATGCCGGAAATTCCGACCTCCAGATCTGCGATTGCCACTGTCCATTTCGAACCTTCTTTCTCGGAAACCTTACTGACTAATTTTAGAAAGTTAGCGCGCACCAGAGAGAAGTTCCAATGCCCGATCTTCTTATTGGAACGTCGAAATCCGGCCTCTTGCAAAATAGGCTCCCAAACTTTCCCATCTAACGAAATTTCAAATCGGAACGTATCGGGGAAATAGGCCGCTTTTGATTCGGAGGAATGAACTCGAATTTGATTAAAACTGGACCCTTCTCCCAAGGCTAACGTAATGACTCCGATTCCGGGAGAATCTAAACTCTCAGAATACCCACGGAGTTTTCCTTCTTTTAGATCGAACGTCCCTTTGGTTCGAACCTCGCGAATTTTTACAGGTTGGGGATGACTGATCCGGATGGAGTCTTGATTCATAAAGTTTGGATTGATCCTTTGTTATTACCGAAAAATTGAATGCGAGATGTCAAATCGTCGGCAATCAATCCCGGGTTGTTTTTTTCAAAAAGAAACATCTGAAAAAGCCGCAATACATTCGGTTTCATACTTTTGTACGATTCTCCTCTTGCTTCGCGGAAAATATAACCAGTATCGATGGGTGGATTGTGTCTGTGAAGTACTTTGTAACGATTGTTCTCAAGGCAACTGGCACCGGGTCGACAATCAACAAAGTTCGACCGTCCGGTTCGACTCGAATATTTTGCAATGCCGCAACGCTAGAAGGGGAGAGTAAATCCTTACACCAATCTAAAAATCCCTGCCATGAAGCTTCGTAACCGGGCGAGGAGTTCCGGCTTTGCGAAGGCATTCCGGAGCGGTGCTCAAAATTCGGCTGTTTACCATCGTTTGAAAGATTTCGGCAAATCCCTCGAATATAGTACAAATTTCCTTCTTGGTTCTGGGTCTTAGCGATCTCCATTGCCTCTGCAAGAATACCAGGCCCATATTCCTTCGAGAGGAAGTCCAAAGACAATTTCTGCGCCTCCTTGCGCGGATCTGGTTTTTGGTTTTGGGTATTATGGATGGTTATATTAATATTGTTTGGGGGTATCTCTCGAACCCCCTCGGGGATGCCATCCTGAACCCCTGGGGTCCCCATTCCGGTCCCTCTGGGGTTTCCAAAAATAACCCCCTGGGGTGGAATTTTAGAACCGGGGTAATTGAAACAGAAATAATACATAGTGTTCTTATGCCCGGTGCCTGGTACAAATTGGAGGAGGCCTGCTTTTACCAGGTCTCTCTTGCCCTCGTTAATGGATTTCTTCGTTTTTAGGCCTGTGAGCCTTAATAGGATTTCATTACTAGGCCAAACCGGTTTAAAATTCTGGTCGCTAAATTTAAGCAATACCAAGTATAGAGTCTTCCCAGCTGCAGAAAGGCGAGCCCAAACCCCAGATTCAATGATATCTGATAGGAATTTAATATATGGATAATGCTCGCCCATAGCTCGGATCCTTTTGCTCCCGGAAGCAAAAAATTAATTTTAAGCAAAAAGTCCGAAGGTAGTTGACATTATCTGACATAAGGTTACTTATGTCTCATCCAACAACATTCCTTCGGGAAGGTCCGGCCCCTGGAAATCTCCAGGGGAGTTTTTTTATATCCGGACATAGGACATGCTAGTGCCTTTCTCCACCGGGATGGGAAAAAAGTACTACATTTCCGTTTAGAATATTATGTCACATAGTATTTCCGTTTTTTTCTCTGTCAATCTCATTGACTAGATTCATTTTACTTCTTTAAAAAATCTTTTGCTTAGTACATGTTTGTACTGCAATGACTTCGCTTAACAATAAGGGATAAGAGAAATAGATTCGAAGAGTAAGGCGGAATTTTTAAGAAGATTTTCCGAATTTTTTAGGGATTTCTTTTCGCAGAAATTTATACATTTCCTGGAGAAATTCTTCGTCATCGGAAGATAATAGAATCGAATTTCCTTTTTTTCCTAGCTTATAAGGATGAAGGGAATATTCCTGGGCGGTGGTTGAATCATGAGGCTTCGCTAACGTAGGGAAGAGGGTATCTTCCGATCTGTTAAAAGACTTTGCATCTTTTACGGTTTTGAGTTCACCCGAATTGAATCTTTGGATAAAATCCTGAAATGTCCCTTTTTTGGAGGCACTAGCGGCTTGGATGAGTAAGTTTTTAGTTTCAATTCCGGAATCTTTACAAATTTTTAATTCTTCTTTATTTAATCCGGAAATTCCTAAAAGTTCAGTCATATAGCTCCTGCTTTTTCCGAACAAATTTCCGAGCTCCAGATCGGTATAAGAGAAGGTCAATTTTAAGTGGCTCATGGCTTCTATTTCCTCATAAGGAGATAGGTTTTCTCTTTGAAGGTTTTCTATAATTGCTAACCGGAAGGTTTCTTTTGCATCCCGGTCTAAAATTTTACATTCAACCTCGGCCCAGTTCAGGAGAGTTGCAGCATGAAATCTTCTTTCGCCTGCAATGATAGTATAGTATTCATCATTGGATTGTTTTGTGACTAAGATCGGTTGAAGTAGACCGTCTTTTTGAAGGCTTTGGGCGAGTTCTTCCACTCCCTTTTTTCGTTCCTGTCTAGGCTGGCTTTCCGAAGGCCGAATCTTATCTAACCTTATTTTTCGAATTGTGCCTTCTAGCTTTTCCGCTTGAAAGACATCCGCTAGCGACCCAAGGCGTTTACTTTTTGAGCTCATTCAGGAACTCCTCTACAAAACCTTCATATTCCTGCGCTTGTCGACTTGCCTTATTGTATTCGAAGACCGATTTTTTGGCCAAGTGGGATTCGCCCACGGCTACGCCGTCAGAAATACTGTTTTCAAAAATTCTAAAATATTTTGTAAGAACAGGAACAATCGTTTTGGTCAACAGGGTTTGAGGTTTTAGCTGAGTTACTAATGCTCCCAGGATTTCTAGACCCGGATTAATCCTTTTTTTTATACTATTGATTGTCTGTTGTAATCCGAGAATTCCATCTACAGAAAACTTTTCCGCCTGCAAGGGAATGATCACATAGTTGGAAGCGACTAGTGCGTTAATTGTGAAAATGGAAAGGCTCGGAGGGCAGTCGATAATACAAAAATCCAAATCCTTTTCAAGATCGGCTAAAGCGTCTCGAAGAATATATGGGGCATCTACGATGGCTGCGACGGTCTCCGCCTCTGCGAGTGCGAGTCTAGACGGCGCGATGCTGAGATTTTCCACATGTGTAGGAACCATAACGTCCCTTACTTTTGCCTTCGCTTGAAAGATATTATGCATGGATTTTTCAAGACTGTCGGGATTCAAAAAAATTCCAGTGGAGTTTGCCTGAGGATCGATGTCTATGATAAGAGTTTTTTTACCACGGCGCGCGAGGCCCCATGCGAGATTCAAAGAGGTGGTCGTTTTGCCTTCCCCTCCCTTTTGATTTGCGATAGATACTACGATCATTCTGGTCCCTTGTATTTCAATTGTCGGATGTCCGACATCCAATCCTTTACTAAGAGGTAGCCACTCTTTCTTTTAAATGGAGGTTATAAGGAAAAAAGTGAAATCTTAGTGAGTGCGATTGCTGTTTGTCGATCACACTGATGGCGGCTTAAAAAATCAATTGCCTTCGAGTTCCATTCAACCTAAAGGCCGGGCGGGTTCAACTCATTCTCCAAAAAAAAGAAATTTAGCATCGTTTTTTAGAGAAAGCGCACTCGAAGAAAATATAATGTCGGATGTCCGACATCTTAGCAGAAAAACGACGGTACATGGTTGACGCCATGCTTAATTTTAAACAATCTCCCTTCATGGAACCGGCCATACAGGAGATATTTTACGGAAAACCCACTACTGCGGATCTCCGCCTCCTCCTCCCTTTGGCCTTTCCATTTCTGCTCAAGATTTTAGGGAGCGCCGCAGGTTTGGCGACACTTCCGGCCGAGGGCGAGCAGGACGCCCTAGAGGAGGTGGCCTCCTGGGGATATTCTGAAGAGGGGTTCTTCTATTCTTTTTTGGCCAAAGGTTCCGAGACACGGAAAAAATTGGAATCCGGTTCTCCATTCTATCTCTCAAAATCGGCGACAGCCGAATTCTTTTTGCCCGATTCGTCCGGTGGACTTTTGGGCAGTATTCTGGTTCAGGGGAAAGTTCAGGGGTTCTTGCTTTTAGAATTGGAGAATCCTCCGTCCGAATGGCAATCGCTATTCTTGGCTTTGTTTTGCCAGAAGCTATCTTCGATTTTGGAAGATGCGCCAAGTATCCCTATAGCCTCAAAGGGCGAGGCCGGCTCCGAAGATCGAAAAGATCGGCTCGGACAGATTCTTTTCCGTTTAAGTAACAGCGGAGACGCGGTCTGGGAATTATATCGGAAATTGGGTATTCTTAAAATTCGAGGCCCAAAAGGATCCGGCAAAAAAACTTTGGCTAAATGGGTGCATCGAAGGGAGTCTGCCGGCCGTGGATTATTAGTGATCGGTGTGCTTCCTGAGCACGGGGGCAAGCTTGAAAAATCACTGGAAGAATGGGGTGCTATGGCTCAAGGCGGGACCCTCGTTTTTGAAAGGATTCAAGAATATTCTGCTCTGCAGCAGAAGCTTTTATATGAATACGCAACGAGTGAAAGAAGTCGCCGTCCAAGATTAATTTTCTTAGAAAATTCCGAGAGTTCGCCTGCCGAGGAGCTCGTTTTCTTTCGAGCTTTATTGGAGTCTAATTCTCTCGAGATTCCTGCATGGAAGACCTGGTCAACGGTAGATAGGCGGAATGCAGTTTCGCTTATCTTCGAAGATGTCAGGGAAGCCCAGGGAAGGCTTGATTTAAGTCTTTCAGAAGAAGCGGGTCGATCGCTGGCGACTTCGGAATTAGATCGTAATTTAGAAGACCTTAGGAATTCTATAGAGGAAGGAGTATTGCATTCCTCGGGCAGAGAAATCCGAGAATTCGCAATCCAATCGGAGCGACCCCAGGGGGTTTCGATGCCGGAAGCGGACGATCTGGATCTTCGGAAAGCCGTCGAAGCATTGGAACGTCAAAAAATACTTTTGGCCTACAAACTTTTTGGGGGGAACCAGATTCGCATGTCCAAGGCGCTTGGAATATCAAGAGGTTCGCTCCAATATAAATTAAAGAATTTGGGATTAGGATAGAATTTTGGAATTAGATTCCTTATACGAAGAGAGAAAAACTCCAGCAGGGTTTCTCGTAAAGGTCAGGTTGGCAAAAATGACCTATGTAGTCTTTACTACGAAAGGCCCCGAGATTCCAAAGGGCGCCAAAAATCAATCCATAGTTGTGCCTGTTCCTCGCGTGGCTTTTTTGGGGGAAGAATTCGATCTCTCACACTTCCGCTTAGGGGAGCTCAGTTTTGTAAATGTTCGGCAGGGAAAACTGGTAATCCCTTACCAACATACTAGCTCCGGCAACGAAGTTCGAACTATTTTTTTAAATAGCGGAAGTGAGTGCGATATCCTTCCCGTAATTATCTTTCACTATAAGGAAGTGGAAGAATTTCTGAGAGCCAAAGAAGAGGGCGTGGAATTACACCATTTGGTTTTGGATGAGGAGTTCCCACGCCAGGATCTGGTGACCCTGAAAATCAGATTTCCTTCCCTCAACATGTTGATTATTAAAAGGAAAGTCGCTCAAAAGCTTGAGGCACCGGGCGGAGTTATGCCGGGCAAAGAGGAGCTGGAAAGGAGCCTTCGGGAAGAGTCCAGTATCGTTGATTTTAATAAAGTTCGGGCTACGGACCTTCTCGAAAAAGGAAACTTAAATATGCATTCCATGAACCCGGTCTTTTTGGCTCGGGTTCATCTCAGAAAAGTAGAGTTAGAGAAAGTAAAACAGCTCCTGCTCGATTTTTCTCTCCGTCCCGAAGAAGTGGTCTTTATAAGAACGTTTTTGGAAGTGATGATCCGAAACGATGAAAAAAAAGAAGAACTCGTAAGTTGGAAAGTCAAACTGCAGAATCTCGACGAAGGGTTTCGCTTAGCCGGACTTATTCTCGAGATGAAAGAGATGGAATTCGAAGTTGAACTCGATAAAGGCTTTTCGAAAGAAATAGCAAGCATGGTCTATGCGCTTTTAGAGAAGGAACAGTCGGAGGCCGATACCAAGGAGAAAGAAATCATTCTCTGGGAGTGGAAACTCAGGACAAAGCGGCTCTTCCGAAAAATGGCTTAAAATTCCTAAAAAAGGGGAAAAAATGCTTCCTTTTTTAGCAAAAAGGGGTGATTCTCACTTATAAACCTATGATTTTCGGGGACAAGAATAAAAATCTGGCACAGTTCTTGCTTATCACAGCTCTTTTGACTGTGAGCTCGACCGCTTTCGCTCAGACCGAAAATTTTATGGCCAACGGAGATGAGTCTCTCGTTTCTGCGAACTTGGACTTATCTCAAGAAGGTATTTTAGATTCCTCTAATATTCATCAGGCGGAAGTGGACTCGGTTCTTGCCGAGCAGATATCTTACTCGGATGCCGAGCGTGAAGCGGACTTTCCCGGCCTAATCGATTTATTGAATTCGAAAAGAGTGCAGAATAAGAAAATTTTCGCATCGAAATCCGGACAACAAAGGCTTGAATCCTCCCAAGCTGAAATTATTAACTCCGCTTTTAATAAGAAAAATGGCTGTGAGGTTTCGCAGCAGTTTGCATTCGAAAATTCGGAGTTAGAAAGACGCTTCTGCTCGGAGCATTTTATTTACGATAATGATAGTTTTGATTCTTTAGCGGATAGCGGTTCCTCCCGTAAAAAAAGGAAAAAAACAACGATTCTTACTCTGAATCAACCGCTCGCTACTAGTAAGGGAAGTTCTATCATATGCCCTGCATCCATTACCGTTCCTCAAGGCTCCGAGCTTTCCTATGCAGATTTGTATTGGGAAACTAGATCTACTTCTACTGTGCATTCTCCCGAGGGCGGGGTGACCTCAACTGCCCGGCGTCAATGGTTTAACCTCGAGAAGAATGCATTTGCTAGAGTGGCTGCGATAGGGGCCGGCCGGAATGGGGCAATATCTATCGGAAGCCGTCTATCGTCGCCAGAGGGCTTGATTCTCCCTCGGGCGCAGCAAGCGGGGTCTCCGATTGTGACCGCGGGTGTGATCGGACAGCATGGAAATAGTCGCTATGGATTCTGCTCTCTTGTCTTACCTTCGTCCGTAGGTTTGCTATCCTCCGAAAATAAGCGGATGGGCATTTTCTCCAAGATAGGAGATCGTTTAAATTCGGGAAGTTCCGGTAATCATAGTATAGCTTAAGCGCTCTCCATATCTCTCCCGAAAATTCTAGAAATTCTTGTGATTTCCGACTCCTTTGAAATTCTAAGCCATAATATGGCTGCCAAAATAAAGCGGACTTCCTTTCAGAAGCTTCTTAATGCGATGAAAAAACTTATTATGGAAGTGAATGATAACGAAATTCTGCGTAGGCTTGAAACCCTTATGGCTACGAGCAAGGAAGATCTGAACCAGGCGGTTGTTCGTTCTCTTTTGGAAAATCCTCTGGAATTCGATCCAAAATCAGTGCCGGAACCTTATGCCCAATACGTCCGACACTTCGTTTATATGGTTAAACGAAATAAAAAGCGAGGTCTAGATGTCACGTTTGACGCCGGCAACCTCGACTCCAAGAGCCTAAAAAAATCTCCGTCAGTTAAGCCGCAGGAAGCGGCGAAAAAAAGCCCACCGAAACGCAAACGAGCCTAAAAATCGAAAATTGCCCTGTATGTAGCACAGGGTGATTTTTCGCTGCAGAAAAGCGGCAACCATCATCACTAACTGCCGAATATCCGGCTGTTACGTTCAAATATTGACATATCATGCCTGTAATAGGGCAATGGCGGCCATGCGACGGGCGTTTACATAACTGACTATTTTTAAGCAATACCAAGCGCCTTCTGCCATTCGAATTTTATTTCATCTTTCTCCGAATATTTGCCAGAGCTTCCCGAAGAGAAAGCTTTTAAGGATGAAGTAAATATGTGAACGCCTCGATTTGAGCAGTTATACGGAGATTTGAGGGCCTTTCTTTGGGGTAGAAAAGATTAAAAATCAGCATTTTTTGGATTCTATCTGCCCATTGCGCTATTTTCTGCTGCCGCACACAGGGCTTTATTTGGAAATACGCAGCGTGGCGTAATAGGGCAAAAAGGAGGTATCTGGCGAAAGGTTAGGAATCAATCGTCCTTTGCAAGTTGCCCAATATAGCCTGTAGAAGATTTTTCAGTTCTCTTTCTCGGATGCCGGCAATTCTATGAAAGATGCAATGCCCCGCCTGTGAATGGGCGGTAGTGTCCATTCACAGATAGTAAATAACGCAAGATCGCTTTTGGCCTATTTTGCCTTGAGGCGTTTTTTCGATGGGGAACTCAGTTCGACCAAATAACTATTCAAATTCTGCAGTATTGTCATGTGTAGGAATATTTCCTTAGCATGAAGGAATGTCGCTCTGGGCCTATGCTTTCTGCTTGCCTATGCGGCATCACGCTTCACTATGATCCCTATGGCCGAGGTAATTAAATTAAGAGTAAAATGCCATGCCTGCTCAAATTTAATCGAGGGTTCCGCGAAATACGGAACCGGTCATTATGTTCCCGAGGGAGTGGACTTCGAGTTTGTCGCAATTGGTAAGATTGAAACGCCGAAAGGAAAGAGAGTGAAGGCCGAAATCATCGCAATTTGCCCCAACTGTGGCGTAAAATGCAAATGGACAATATAAGATTAAAAATAATCATTTTTAATAGATTTAAATTAATCTTTATTTGATAAAATACTTAAAAATAATCTTTATGGCTCAGTAAATTTGATTAAAATTTATCTTATATTGAATTTTATATTTATGCTTAAAAATAATCGTAAATTTTTGGAATGAATTTTACCACTTCGCTTTATACTCTTTTCTTTGTTTTTCTCTTTTTATTGAGATGGCTCCTTCCTCGATTTCGTTTTTTTCCGGAATGGATTCCATTTCCTTTCCTTCTAGTCGGCAGCTATTTATTCTATTTTTCCTGGAGTCCGAAGTTTGGGAGTTTAATATTCGCGACTACGATTTTGGATTATTCCGTCGGTAAGGCCATGGGCGGGTCTTCTTTGGGAAAAAGAAGGCTTCTTTTGCTTCTCTCACTTACTGGAAATTTAACCGTCCTAGGTTTCTTTAAGTATTTCGGCTTTTTTGTGGAGAATGGAAATGCCCTTTTATCGGCACTTGGATTGGACTCTGCTATCCCGTCTTTAAAGGTTGTCTTACCTGTCGGCATTTCCTTTTACACGTTTCAATCTCTTAGCTATACGATTGATGTTTACCGTAAGGAAATACAGCCCGAGCCAAGTTTTTGGAGATATGCGCTTTTTCTTTCTTTTTTTCCGCAGCTGGTTGCAGGACCCATTGTTCCTGCGCGTGAATTTCTTCCCCAGCTGAAACAATGGGTGGCCTGGGAAAATTTAGCGTTTCGAGAAGGTATCGTACTGCTACTTGTTGGATCTTGGAAAAAGGCAGTTCTAGCCGATAATATTTCAATTCTGCCGGACACACTGTTCCAATCTCCTGCTATCGTATCTCAATTCTATGCTTGGATAGGAATATTTGCATATGCTCTCCAAATTTATTTTGACTTTAGCGGTTATACGGATATTGCCTTGGGTTCGGCATTGCTATTAGGGTTTCATCTTACTGAAAATTTTAGAATGCCTTACCTAGCTTCAAGCTTTTCCGATTTTTGGAAACGGTGGCATATCTCTTTGTCTTCTTGGCTGAAAAACTATCTCTACATTTCTTTGGGAGGAAACCGGAAAGGAGAGCTTCGGACGTACGTGAATTTATTTATAACCATGCTATTGGGCGGTCTTTGGCATGGGGCTAGTTGGAATTTCGTCGTATGGGGCGGGATTCACGGGGCTTTACTCGCGATAGAAAGGGGGTTTGGCTATTTTTTTAAGACGAAAGGAGCCGGGCTCGAGATCCCTAGGATCTTCTCATATGCCTACCGAATATTCGTCGTTCTGGCGATCGTATTGGTTTGGGTCTTTTTTCGATCTCCTAGTTGGGAAAAATCCGAGATCGTATTCGCGAAATTATTTTTCGGTTCCGGCGGAATCAATCCGGGAGACCCAGCCCTAAGGATATTTTTTCTTTGCGTTTTGCTCTTTTTCGTCTCAACCTGGATCGGCCAAAGGGATGAAGCATCAGGAGTTTTTCGTCGTTGGGTTGAGAACCTCCCTGGATGGGCCTTTGCCATTATTGCGAGTTTGGGGTTCCTCTTAGCGGTCTTACTGTCGGCCGAGTCTCAGCCATTTCTTTATTTCGTTTTTTGAAAGGGTCTCTGTAGGAGTGTCCGAATTTTTGCAGTATCTTCGTAGAGCAAAACGTGCTTTTTTGTGTTAGGGCATTCCAAAATTTTCGAGGGTTCTCCGTAAAAAGAACGGATTCTTGCTTCTCCCAATCCTTCTGTTAGAACCGCAAAAGGGCCCTCGGGTGGAAAAATATACCATTCCCGATTGGAAAGTGAATGAGAGCCTTCCAGCGTACTAAAATCTACCGAAAGCGCCCTTACGTTCTTTTCCGAATAGACTAGGATCCTCTTAGCTTTTTTACCATCCGTCAAAACTAAAACGAAGCTCTCCGTTGAAGAGAGGCTGTCCACGCATTTTGCTTCCGGCGGTTTTGGAATTCCTTGAAATCCCCAGCTTCCTTCCGGAATCAAGGGGCCAAATAATGCGAGAGAGCTCAATCCTAGGATCATTCCCAACATTGCGAAATTTCTGGAATTCTTTCTCTTACCCAAATCTCTTGAAAGGATCAATGTTCCGAATAGAGCTGGGGCCAAATAGAAAGCTGGAGCACAGTAACGTAGGCTATATTCGTCGATATATAGCCCCGCCATAGGCGCGATTCCGAGCAAAATCAGTTGCAAATACGCCACGAAACCGAAGCTAAATCCGCGCTCTTTGCCCCTAAACAGCGCCCAAATACCCGCAATTAGGGCCAAAATGAAGAAAATGCCGGGCAGATCACCCTTGGATAACCATCCGATTAGGTCTTCCGAGATTCTTCGGAATGATTCGATTACGGATATTTTGTTGGAGGCTTCCATGGATAGGAATGTTCTTAGAAACGTATGAAGTCCGAACCCTATCACGCCTGAAAAAAAGAAACGCAGAGAGAGCTGGGGGAAAATCGTTCCCCATCTTCCGTATCTTCGAGTCCAGGCTAGAGCCGCTGTAAGATATAACTCTAAAAGTAGGATGCGATCGGACATGACAAGCAAGCAGAGAACCGGGAAGAAAAAGAAGCGCGGAGTCTTTTCATTGTATAAGTAAGGCCAGGCCCAAAGAGTCGCCAGAAATGCGCTCGTATGCATTGCGGGAAGTAAGAATAAATACAGGATCGGAAACTTTTCCGAAACTAACAGAAGAAACGAAGCTGTGAGAAGTGAGAACGAGTAACTATACCTTGCTGGAACCTGGGGCTCCAACGTTCGTAAAAATCTTCCAAGCGCCCATACAAAAAACGAGGCCTGAAGAACTGAAAACGACACCAGAGCCCAGAAAGGTTGTTTGGTAAATAAGCTTAAAATAAATACAAGCGGTAGGTCGGGAAATATATACGGAGAGGACGCTAAGGACCAACCTCGAAGAGAACCACCGTAGCGTAATATATCCGTAAGGAGAGTGGGAATGTAAAGGACGTCCGGATTCCAGTATATCTCGACAGGAAATCTCGCCAGTGTCAAACTTAAGCTACCGACAAATAAAAATCCAGAAACGAATATCCAATACACTCGGGAACCTTGGTCTTAATGCGAAGAAACGTAAAGAAGAAAAAGGAAACTAATTCTGGACAATCCGCACTTTGCTATGAGCTTAGGAGAGAAATAGCCAGCGAAATGTTTTTTTCCCGAGTCGTCTCAAGTTTCCGAAAATCATCCTCTTCTCGTCTTGGAATCCTAATCGGGGGGCTGCTCCTCATTTTTGGCTTGGATTCCCTTTTATTTCGACACGCTCTTTGGGCTATCCCTAATGAGTCCGCTTGGAGCACGAACCATTTCTATAATTTTCTCTACGAATACTTTCAGATTAAATCGAAACCTAAGACAAAATTCAGAATTCTTTTGGTGGGTTCAAGTATCGCGCATTATTCCTTAGATCGGGCTATGTTGAACGAGGAAATCCTCAGGCTTACCGGCAAAGAGGTAGAGTCCGAGTTTCTTTCCTACGCCGGGATGACTCCTTTGGATGCGTATCTCCTTAGGAAAAAAATTATAGATCTGAATCCGGATCTGGTCGTATATCCGATCAATTTTATCGATTGGAGGCTACATAGAACCTATGTCCTGGATCCGGTATCCGGGAGGAACGATTCTTTTCCGGAAGATCGCTTGATTCTGGATGCCTTGAACTACGGAGAAGCTCCTCAATCCCGTTATATTTTCCCCGCCGAATCCGCGTTTACTTTCTGGAAAATACTTGGTCCGGAAAAAACAGCCGAATTTATGATGGCGGCGATTTTCGACTTTTATCGATACAAGGACATTTATTGGAAAAATATCCGATCCCTTTTCGATCATCGTTTCGGTCGAAATACCAGCTACCACGGTTATAACGGGGCCCAAATCCCGGAAAGAATCTCTTCCCTCGGCTGGACGGGCCAATCTTTCTCCTTTGCTCCGAAGGAATATATGGCCAAAAAAGGATTCTATATCCAAGTCGTTCGAGAAATTCTCCGGGACGGAAATTTGCATGTGTCGCTTAACAATGCGAGGGGGGAATCACAGAATTTCGACTTCGACAGTCCCGGATGGAAGAGGATTTTGTTGGATAAGAAATTTTTGGAGAATGACCTGCCTGTAATTACGGCAAAACTTTCTATAACTTGGATTCCTTATTATGCGGAGCCCGAAAACAAGGACTGGGTTTACGACCGACTGGGAGTTCGCCTTCAACAGACTTTCGGAGATGAGCTTCCTCGCTCGGGAATGCAATACACTCGAGAGGAACGGAGCGAAGATTTGCGTTACGTCGGGATGAACGAGTCGGAATACAGAAAGTATTTTTATTTCCGACTGTTGGCCGAGCCGGAACACAGACCGGGGATAGGATATTTGATCGCACTAGCGGAAGCAAAAAAGAAAGTCGCAGGAGAATCCTTCCGGCCAGCTATGCATTTTCGGTATATGTCCGAATTTTTAGATTCCATGAGAGCCTCGAGCATCCCAGTTCTTTTAATCAATAATCCCGAAAATCCGATCAGTCTAGATTGGTATCGGAATTCTAGATGGTATCAAATTCATTTGGAATATCTTCAAAGCATTTCCGGGAGAGGAGTTATATTTTCGGATTTTAAAGACCGACTCGAGCCGATCGATTTCAGCGACTATCACCACTTTACTTATCCCGCGATGAAAAAGATGAATCCGGTTTATGCCAGGGAGATCATTAAATTTGTCGAATGACAGCGGTTGGGTTGGGAAAAAAAATAGATAAATAAGGGACCTGGCTAAAGTAGAGGTCTAACGACGGAAGGATATGAGCAAAGTAAACGTAGCTGTACTAGGAGCCACCGGCTCTGTCGGACAGAGGTTCATCCAACTTTTGGAGAACCATCCCTATTTCCAAGTTACTCATCTATGTGCGTCCGAGAATAGTGCGGGCAAAACATACGGTACTGTAATGAAGAAGCGATGGAAGATATCGTCGGATATCCCCGCGTATGCTAGGGACATAATCGTTACAACGCCGGAGCCTTCGAAAACACCGGGAGCCAAGCTAGCCTTTTCCGGTTTGGATGCTAGCATTGCGGGAGAAGTCGAAACCGCGTATGCCAATGCCGGCGTGCATATCATTTCCAATTCTAAGAATCATAGGATGGTGGAAAACGTTCCGTTGCTTTCTGCGGAAGTAAACGCGGCGCACCTCTCTGTTCTTCCCGCTCAAGAAACATCGGGTAAGATCATTACAAATTCTAATTGCACTATCATGGGAGTTACGATCTCTTTAAAGCCTCTTTTCGATCTTTTTGGAATAGAAGCGGTTATGCTTTTTTCGATGCAAGCCGTCTCCGGAGCCGGATATCCGGGAGTTCCGAGTATGGATATACTCGGAAATGTCGTCCCATTTATCGGTGGAGAAGAGGAAAAGGCGGAGATCGAACCGCTGAAGTGCCTAGGGAAAGTCGAAAACGGCAGGATTATCAATGCTGATTTCCCCATTTCCGCACATTGTAATCGCGTGCCAGTGTTTGACGGACATACGGTTTGTGTTTCCGTGAAATTGAAAAAAAAAGCAACGGAGCAAGAGATACGCACTGCCTGGTCTTCCTTTAAAGGAGAACCTCAGGAACTCGGCCTACCGTTAGCCCCGTCTTCTCCCATCGTTTATAGAGAAGAAGAAGATAGGCCGCAGCCAAGGTTGGATTTGGATACCGGAAAAAGTATGTCGACCGTCATAGGTCGTTTGCGTCCGGACCCTCTCTTCGATTGGAAATATGTGGTCTTGAGTCATAATACCATTAGAGGAGCAGCCGGCGCTGCTCTTTTGAACGCGGAACTTATGTACAAGAAAAACCTACTGTAAGAGGAAACAAACGTGCTGGATCCCCAATCCCCGGAACTGAAGGTTGCGGATTACAACTCTACGTTACAGTTGGCCCAAGCTCTAGAAGCTCGAGGCGACTTCCAGTACAAGGGCATCTATAAGCTTGTTCTCATCGTTGCGGACTGGACTGAAAAATTCGTCGCAAATAAAATTCTACCTACGACGGAACAATTAGCGCGCGAACTGACTCTGGACAAGGAAAGAGTCTTCGCTTATCTAAAGGAAGTTACGTCTCGACACAATCCGCCTTTGATCAAAAAGATCTCGATGGTGGATTACGATCCTACGGGCGATTTGTCGGACGGAAAATTGATCGCTTCCTCACTTCGCTTAATGACGGTTTTTGCAAGACCGTCTCAGGCGGATGCCGGGTCCAGTCATCGTTACGTGGAAGGAGTCAATCAGACTTCCTTTAGCTCCATCCAACGGTGGATCAAGGAAAGACGAAAATTCCCGGGGACGGAAAACTTCCAAAAATGGATTTGGGAATGCATCGATACTAATCGGTTAAGCGAAACATATGCATCTTCCGAAATAGGCAGTCTTTTCCAGGATTTGTACGATACTACTCCGGCGCTCAAACAAACGACGATAAACATCAATTTAAAACCGGTCTTAAAACGACTTGTGGACTCGAAGAATCTGTATTTCTTTCGGAATGAACGTGCGCTAAGTCCCGGTAACCGGTCCGTTTTCTATTATAATATTCAGGAAGAAATCATCGCCCGCCTGGATCTATATAAGAAATATCTGAAGGATAAAATTATTCCGGAACTTCAGAGAATCGGAGTTTTAGGGAACTTCAGTCAGGAAGAACTGAATAACACGAGGGCCTTGGCGGTGCAGGTATTGCCTTTTTTAAGTCCAGCGTACGGGGATCAGAAGACCGCGATGGAAGAGCTTTTGGCTCTCATACATTTCGAAGAGGAAGAAAAGGAAAAAAAGGAAAAGCGAGCCAAACTTTCGGAGCTTTTGGATTATGTGCGATCCGCAAACCGACTTGTCGACTTGAATTATCTTAGATTCCGGGGCGAACCTATCGAAGATGAAATTCGCAATCTTATCATAAATCATGAAATGATTCTGCACTCTGAATTCGCCGATAAAAAGAATATGTACAATTTTGTGTTACATAAGGATTGCATTCAAGGCGCCATCGAGAATGCGAAACGGATTCTTGCGGCCACCGGGAATGACAGCGAAATTCGCGTACTCGGGAAAATGAATATCAAGGATTTTCTGGAATCGAGAGAGGCCGCGGGTCAATTCGAAAAATTAGAATATTCGTCTTTGTTTAAGTATCTTCCTTTCTTTACCAGATTTTGGCGGTCGCTATTCGGCAATAATAATATGGTTCATCGCTTCGAGGCCGAAGAAATTCGGGCAAGACTCGCTGCGGAACAGAATAAGAGAGTTCTCGAAGCCAAAACGAGAGCCGCCCAGGAAGAAAAACTGAGAATTGCGGAGAAGCGCGTAAAAGAGAAGGACGCGGTGGAATCCGGATCGAAGGCTAGGGCTGCAGCCGTTTTTGCGGCGGGAGAAGATGCCGCTATGACTCGGTCAGGCGAACAAGAAGTGGATCCTCAGGCAAAGAAAATGCTTTCTTCGGTTTTGGATATTTTGGATGCCGCCTGGACCAGAGGAGAATACCCGGATCGAAATTACCTTTTAACGATGCTAGGCGCGGATGCGGATGAAAATACGCTCCTCAACTTTCTGAAAAAGAATGCAAAAAAGGAAATCCATTCCTTTATGGTAAGAAATCAGGAAGAAAAATATACGTTTCCGATTCTGATTACGCGTAGATTTTTGAAGAAGAACGGACGGTCTCTTTTGGACAAAGCTAAAAAGATCGTGGACGAGCAGAAAGTGGCCGGCATGCCGGAGCAAGAAAAGTTCGATTTTTATATCTCGTTCGAAGACTTCCTGAATAGGACGCTTGCGAAAATTTAACCCAATCCGAACGATGTCGGCTTTTTACAGCGCGGGCAAAGATTCGGGATTTCTCTTATTCCTATGAAAAACGAACTCGTTAACTTTAGAAAAACAAAAATTATTTGCACGATCGGACCCGCGACAGCGGATAAAAAAATGATCCTAGCGCTTGCGGAAGCGGGGATGAATGTGGCCCGTCTGAACATGTCGCACGGGAACCACGAGTTCCATAGATCGATTATTAAAATTATTAAATCTCTAAACAAGGACGTATTAAAACATCCGATCGCGATTCTGCTGGATACTCAAGGTCCTGAAATTCGAACGGGGGATCTCCAAGTGGATCATTTGGATCTCAAAGTCGGAGAATCCTTTACTTTTCATATTATTCCGGGAGTAGAATCGGAAGAACAATCCGTTTTTGTAAATTATCGAGATATCGTAAACGACTTGAAAGTCGGCGATCGAGTTACCGTAGATAACGGTTTGATCAATTTGGTAGTAGAAGAGATTCAAGAAACCGCGTTGAAATGCAAGGTCGTTGACGGCGGTAAGTTGGGCTCTAGAAAACATATCAATCTTCCCGGAATTCGGGTGAATTTGCCCTCCATCACTCAGAAGGATCAAAAAGATATTCTTTTCGGCTTGGAAGAGGATGTGGATTTTATCGCTCTTTCTTTCGTTCGATCCAAGGAGGATATCCTACAGCTTCGCAAGATCATCGAGGAGAACAACGGTCATTCGGCGATTATCGCTAAGATCGAAGATCAGGAAGCCGTTAGGAATATGGTTGAGATCGTCGAGGTTTCCGACGGAGTGATGGTCGCGCGAGGTGACTTAGGCGTCGAACTGCCCATCGAGGAACTTCCGATCATTCAACGCGCGATCATCCGGGAATGTGCGGTTCGTGGAAAGCGAGTTATCGTGGCGACTCACCTTCTCGAATCCATGATCAATAACCCTTCCCCCACGAGGGCGGAGGTTACCGACGTAGCTAACGCAGTATATGAGGAATCGGATGCGATCATGCTCTCAGGCGAAACGGCTGCAGGAAAATTTCCGGTTCGTTGCGTGGAGATGCTTCATAAAATCGCAGAGAGGGTGGAAAAAACTCCGGGTGTCGGCTATGTCAGCGATCGAATCCCTTCTAATAAAAAAGAAGAGATGGCTAAATCGGCGGCAATGCTCTCCGATTCGATTAAGAGTCCGGCTATTATCGTGATTACTCGTCGAGGGACTACGGCGCTGAATGTGGCCTCGTTCCATCCTAGACAACCCCTGATTTATGCATTTACCAACATGACGACGGTTCGACGCAAGCTTTGGCTGACAAGAGGTGTCATTCCTTATAGAATCGATTTTTCGAGCGATCCGGAAAAGACGATTAAATTAGCGATCGAAACTTTGAAGGCAAGCGGACGAATTAAGGACGGAGATCAAGTCGTGATTCTTTCGGATATTATCGCAGGAGTGGATCGCGTGGAGACCATTCAGGTGCGAGAAGTAAAATAAACAGATCTTACTCGGAATTAGGTTGTTGTTTCGGGGTTTCTCCGCCGAAAGCTTGTTTTTCAACCCAAGCCAGGAGAGCGTCGCGTATTCCTAGACGATCTAAGGCTTCGAATAACATTCCCGTATAATTTAACGAGGATTGAAACCTTTCGAATTCCAGCCTTACTTTCAATTTTTTAATATGAAGATAAAGTTTTAACTCTTCCGAACTCATCGTTTCCGGATCTTTTTCTAGAAAATCATCGGAGCCTAAAAAAGGATTTAGGCCTAATCCGGCGACTTTTTCCTGCTTACTCTTCCTCGGCATAGTCCGGCTAACCTTTCAATCTAGACGCGACAATAGCCAGGGAAAAGAGCGAAAAAAATAAACAAAGCCCCCCGGTTCCGAGCGCGGCAAAAATAGGATCACCAAACGTCTTTAATAGATAAAGAAAGAAGGCACCTATAAAAAGAAGCGATGCTAATCCCAGAAAATAAAATCCGATCCTAAGGAATACATAAGCTTGTACTCCTCGTTTAACTTTTTCTTCCGCAGATTTTCGAAGATATAGTAGAAGAGTTTCGATATATTCGAGAAAGGAATCGACCAAAGAAAGGAGATGGCCTTTTAATTCGAAGCTATTAAAAAAACCATCGCCATTTTGTGTTTCGGATTCCGCGGTTTTAGTCTGAGAGTTCTCCTTTTTACGCGCCAAAGAAGTTTCCTTTATTTCCTACGAATTAGAAGACCGATGATCAGGCCTAATCCGACGCCAACCCCGAGTCCGATTAGGGTCGCTTTTTGGGGGTTTTCTTTGATATAGACTCCCGTTTGATCGATGATCTGCTTTGCTCTCTCGCTTGTTTCGCCTGTGACTTGCTTCAGACGTTCTTTTAGATCTGATACGTGTTCCAAGTATTCCTCTCTAGCTTTCCCTGTGATTTTTTTAGCCTTTTCTTTGAGGGATTCCAACTCCTCGTTGAGGCTTTCGGCATTGGACATAAAAGCGGTCCTCCAAGGTCTCTTATTAGAGAACTCTATTCCTATTTCAAGAACTTTCCAAAAATGTCAAAAGCGTCCATAAAATCATTTTTATGGCTTTTAATTCGGGAAGAATTCAGTCGAAAATTCTAGTATAATTGTCAGAGTGGTCAATCAGGGACTCTGCTCTTCCGAGTAGTTCTCTTAAAGCGAAACCCGATTTGACCTTAAGATTTTCAGTAGGGGAAACGTTATGAATTTCGTTTCAAAAATCGCCAAAATTCGTCGTAAACAACGCCAGAGAATTTATAATAGAGCCTATCGACAAGCCCTAAAGCACCTCAAGCGGGAATTCAAAGCCGAAGCAGACCGCCATGCTCAGGCGGAGAAAGAGCTGGAAAAATATTACCGTAAAGACGTAGATACGGAGGCCAAGAAGACTCGTAAAAAAATCCAAGAGTTGGAAAATTACAAACTTCTTTTGGAGAGAAAGGAAATGGAGATAGAATCGAAATTGGCATTTCTCAACGATCAACTTCACAAAATCGAAGAATTAAAAGCCAGGATGGACGGAGCGGTAAATTTAATGGCAAGAGCCGGATCACTTTCAAACGGAGCGATCGATGACGCCGAAAAAATCAAACAGGCTTTAAAGAAAGTTCTGTAGATTTTTCCGTTCCTGTCGTAAAACATGAGTATGAGTTCTACGCGCAAAATGGACCCCGAAGAGATTCGGAAGAATCTTCCCGATTCATGGGAAGTTCTTCCTATTGACGGAGTGTATAGAATCCGCAAAAATTTTCAGTTTTCTACCTACTCGGAAGGGATTCGTTTCGTAAACGAAATCGCTCGAGAAGCGGAAAGATTGGATCATCATCCGGATCTGAGAGTCAGCTACGGAAATGTCGGTCTGGAAGTTTTCACTCATTCTCTTAAAGGCCTTTCGAATTTGGACCTAGAGTTGGCTTTGTTTTCTGAGAAAGCTTACAAACACGACATTTCTTAAACGGTGTTCGTAAATCACTTCGAGATACTGGCAACCTCTTGGCTGAATTTCGGTTTTCTTCTTTCTAATACGGCCTTTAAGCCTTCGTCGAAATTTCCGGAAACGAACGGTTTGAATTCTTGGATCAATAAATCCGTCGGAGCGTCGAACTCCTGAATCAGATCTTTTCTGATGCCTCGCTTAAGAGACTCAAGGCTTGCCTGAGGAAGATTCAATACATCTAACATATAGTCTTCCGATTTTTTATGTAATTCTTCGACAGGGAAAACGAGATCGACGAGTCCGATCGCTTTTGCTTCTTCCGGTTTATAGGCCGTTCCCAACATTGCGACGTCCCGTAATTTAGCTTTGCCGACCACCGATCCTATGATATTTAGTAGAGTAGGCGGTATCGTCAGGCCGACCAATACTTCCGAGAAGCAGTATCGAGATTTTCCGTTTCCCATAAACCGAAAGTCGGTTAGAATTCCGAGTACCGCGCCGCCAGCCATCGCGTGTCCGTTAATGACGGTTACCTGCGGCTTAGGGAACGTATAAATGATTCGCATCATATCGAACAATTTTGCGAACACTTTGACTCTATCTTCCGCGGAGCGTTCCAGCATATAACGAGGATCTAAACCGTTCGAAAAAAATTTTTCGTTTTGAGAACCGATTAAAACCGCACGAACGCTTTTTTTTGCGCCAAGAATTTTATGCGCCTCGATCAACTCGTCCATCAGTTCCTCCGTCATTTCGTTGGAAGGAGATCGATCCAGCCATATCCACGCCAAGGGTCCTTTTTCTTCGATTCTGATATTTTTCATGATACTTCGTTTTTCCTCTAAACTGATAACGATCCCATTTCGTAGAGATTCGTACGATTGAAATCTTTGACAATATTATGAACCCGCAGTCGACTTATTCTTTCAAGTTGAATCTGATCCATTCCGACGACTACCGAATGATGTTTGCCAGGAAATTCCGAAAGTTTGTCCTTCGAACAAATCATATTTAATTATAGATATTTAATATATCTTCGGATAGTTCGCTTTAAGAGCTGGGGAAAATGACCCGAAATATTTCGTGCATCCGGAATGCCTAAGTATAAAAGAAAGGCCCTGAAAGAGGGCCTTTTCTCGATAGGAGTTATAAGAATAAAATTCGCTTAATCCGGAATTACTATATTGTCGTAATTATCGGAAAATCTATACCCGATTCCCCAAATCGTTTCGATCCATTCCGGTTGGGCGGAATTCTTTTCGAGTTTCGATCGGATCCGTTTGATATGAGAATCGATCATTCTTTCGAATCCGTCCCATTCCATTCCCCATACCGCTTCCAGGATCATTTCTCGAGAGAATACTTTTCCGGGAGAGGTCGCCATTAGCTGAAGGATATCGAATTCTTTACGGGAAATATTGATGACTTGGTCTTTCAGTGTTACTCTACGTCGGACCGGATCGATTTTCAAGCTGCCTCGGATAATTTCACCGCCGCTTCCGATATTCGGTTTAATACCCGCTTTTTTGTCCCATCGGCGGAAGAATACATCCACCCTGGTTTTAAGTTCTCTAACGGAAAAGGGCTTCGTAATATAATCGTCCGCTCCGAGTTCCAATCCCATTATGCGATCGATTTCTTCATTGCGCGCGGTTACGATAAAAATAGGGGTATTTTCGTCGGTTCTTCTTACTGTACGGCACACGTCCATGCCGTCGATGTCGGGAAGAGAGAGGTCTAAAATTAGAAGATCCGGATGGTTTGCTTTATAGTATTTCAACCCTTCTTCACCGGATGTTTGTATGGTGGTTTTATAGTGGGCCGAATCTAAAGACTTTCGTATGAGATTTCCGATATCCGGATCGTCTTCGATGACCAAAATGTTCTTCATAAATGCCTCAGATGAATTTGATGGAAAAAATAACCTGATTACAACATATTATTCCCATGAAAAATGCTTCAAAGAAAAAATTAAGACTTGGGAAAATCGGGTAAAAATGCGCTCATTTTAAAAAAAATCGATGTTTAAAGAACTAAATTCGAGCGATTTTAGGATTAGGTTGTGTCATTTTTTTTCGTAATTCAACTTAGAATCGCAAAATAAAGGCAGGTATTAATTTCTAAATGAAATCTCCCTTAATGATTCCTCGCTCTTGGGCCTTGATTGCCATATCTGAACCTGGCCTGGACGTACATGGAATAACTCGAGAGACTGGAATTCGACCTGATCTACCTGTTCCCGAAACGGTAACGGCTATCTCGGGGGAGCCGGTCAGTTCTCCATTATGGCAAATCCATTCCAAGAAAGACGCTAATCTTCCCTTAGAAGATCATGTTTGGGAACTTATAGAACGCATCGCTCCTCATCGCAAAGAATTTCAAAGCGTTTGCGAAAAGCATACGGTAACGTTATATTGTTCCGTCGAGTATAATGACGGCAGTTTAGAGGAAGCTTCCTTAACTCCTAAATTACTTTTACTGTTGGGAAATCTTGGACTTAAAATCAGTTTCCAAGCTTGGAAGCTACCGGAAAAGAAGCGTAGGTCAGAGGATAAGAATCACATCCGTTAAACGAAATCTTTCCAAGTATTTTCTAACCGACATAGCGGGATGCGAAAAAATAAGAACTCGATTTTTCTCCCGTAGATCTAGAGCGAATTTGATCAGCTTTTCTAAAACCGTGATCGATAGGAATTGTACGTTTTCCAATTCCAGTTTAACGTGCCGATTCGATTCGTAAAAAGCCATCGCCAATGCCGATTGTAATTCTTTGAAGGAGTCGCCTTCGATTTGATCGGTTAAGGGTTCTATTTCGACGACTTTGTTTTTTTTTCGGATTTCGAAATAAGTGTATCTACGAATTTGTTCCAAGGGACGAACTTCCTCGAAACAAGGTAGGATCTCCTTATTGGATATTGCAAGTCGGATATTAAGGGGAGTTATCGGATGAATCTCACTTCCAAAGAAATTATAAAAGCTAGGGGAAGATTTCTGCGGTCCGTCCGGGACTTTTTTCATTCGGACGGATTTTTAGAAATAGATACCCCCGCCTTAAAGAAGGTTCCGGGAATGGAGCCCCATTTGGATCCCTTCGAAGTCCGTTCTCCTTCGGGAAAAGAAATCGGGTACTTAGTTACCTCGCCGGAATATTCCTTAAAGCAAGCCTTATCGTTAGGTTTGGACCGCGTATACGAAATCTCGCATACGTTCCGCTCGGGAGAAAAAGGAAGCCCGCTTCATACCGCGGAATTTCTTATGTTAGAATTCTATCAGGTGGGGGCGGATTTGAACGACCTAATGGATACGACCGAACGTCTAATTCGGACCTTAGAGAACAGAATCGGGAAATCTATTTCGGATATGAAGTTCCCTAGGTATCGTGTTCGGGATTTATTGCTTCAATACGCGGGTTGCGATTGGGATCGCGCATCTCTAGAAAGTAAACTAAATCAGGCGTCCCTGACGAATCTCTCAATACAGGAATTGGAATATGAGGATTGTTTTTATCTAGTTTTTTTGAATTTCGTTGAGCGGCGACTCTTACCCGAGTTTCAATTTTTGTACGATTATCCTCCCGAAATGGCCGCATTGGCTCGAATAGAAAACGGGGTTGCAAAGCGTTTTGAAACGTACTACGGAAATATCGAACTCGGAAACGCTTTTTACGAGTTATCCGATCCCGCCGAACAACGACTTCGCTTTTTTAAGGAGCAGGAACTGCGGAAGAAATTAGGGAAGGAAGTCTTTCCTATCGACGAGGATTTCCTACTTTCGCTTGAAAGAGGTCTCCCCGCCTGTTCGGGGAATGCGATCGGGTTGGATCGCTTGCTTTCTGTATTTCTAGGCGCGAATTCCCTATCTCAAATCAGTCCGTATTGGGGCCGCCTCGACTAGAAAGATTCTAGACTTCCGGAGTAAATTGGTTCAAGATTCACCTTACTACGGTTCGATATTCAAAGGAGAACCGTAAAACTTTGGTTGCACGGAAACTCTCACGTAGTACCCTACTACGCGAGAGTTGATTTTCCGTATACGAGACAAGGCGAAAGAATCTTTTTTCACCTGAGTCGATCGGGAACCTGAAGGGACGGACGGAAACATGGCTAAAAAACAGAATTATTACGTCACTATCAACGGGAAAAAATACGATCGTGGTTTGATCGAAATTGCGGATGCTTCCGTTTCCGGTAAGCGTGACGGTCGTATTTCCGTAAACGACGCGAAAAAGCTTCTGAATGCCGTGAAAGATAATAATACGTACACGGATATAGAAAAGAAAACCATAGAGCATATCCGAGAGAATTATAAGTTTACGGATAAGGCGGACGAATGGTTTCGGTCCGAAATTAGAAAATGGGCCGCCGAAAAATCCGCCAAGACCAAATCCGCAGAACCGGAAGAATTGCCTCCTGCCGCCGAAGAAATCTCGGATCTTTCAATCGCTCCCTCTGAAGAGGACGACTCTTATTTAGGTTATACGAATTACATTCCCACGCCGTCTGCCGGAAAACCTCGCACAAGAAGCGGCATTCCGATCCTACTTCTTTCCATATTAATTTTAAGCGGAATCGGTATCGGGATTTATTATGCTTTCGGTTCCTCGAAAGAAGTATCCAAATCGTCCGCCTATAAACATTCTGCAGCTAAAAAGAAGGAAGAGAATATCGTAGAAAAGCGGGAACCGAAAAAGGATTCGACGCCGGACAAAGCGGAAAAAGGCGTATTCAGTTTATTTTCCGGTTCGGGTGCAAAGTCGGCCAAACTGGAAGGCACGAACGCGGAGCTAGCTAAGCAAATCGAATCGAGCGCCATTCATTTTGATAAGAATAGTATCTCCGTTTTACCCTCTTCTCGCAAAACTCTGGACCATCTTTCCAAACTTCTAAAAAGAAAACCCGAATTGAAGGCGTCCCTTACCGGTCATACTTCGAACGAAGGAAAGGAAGAGGCGAATCTAAAAGTTTCTAAACTTCGTGCGGAAATGGTCCGCGACTACCTAATCGGAAACGGTATAGCCAACGAGCGTGTTTTAATCCAGGCCAAAGGTGCGACGGAACCGATCGCCGAAAATTCCTCGGAAGCCGGAAAGGAAAAAAATCGTCGTGTAGAAATCCGGATCGTCGAATAGGCGAATCACTACATAAGAGAAGTTTAACCTATAGTATTAGTTCCCTTCCTCGAGCGTAGCAGGCCGATCAAGACTCGACGATATGGCTGCGGGCTAAGCGAGTGCAACGTCGGCGCGGACAGCTAGGTGATCATAAAGCGCTTGGATAGGAAGAATTATGTATTTTTATTGCGTTGAGTAAGATCGTCATTACCAAGATGTAAACCGGGGATTCTAATATCTTCATCAAGTAAATTTTTTGAGCTTTTGCTTCGGATCTTAAAGAAACCGTTCCCTTTGCCTTGAATTATATCTAAATTCTTTTCAGTCTCTTCTTCAGTCCGATTTAATTCTTTCGAACCGAATGTGAAATTATCATCTAATTAAAGCATTCCGCTTTAGCCGAAATTTAGCTAATTTCTCGCCCTTTCTTATCTGAAAAATCCTATACAAGTACACTATACCCGAGAGACGATGAAACCATCCCGGAGATGACAAATGGCATTTGATATAGATATGATCCGCGCTCGGTACGAGAAGATCGGGACCCTGGTAAAGAAGGCTAGGGAAGTGGTCGGGAAACCGCTTACCCTGACTGAAAAAATTCTGTATTCCCACCTATGGACTGGAGAACCGAAACACCCTTTCGATAGGGGAAAGTCGTACGTTGATTTTGCTCCGGATAGAGTTGCAATGCAGGACGCAACGGCTCAGATGGCGTTGCTTCAATTTATGTCCGCGGGTCGGGATAAAGTTGCAGTTCCTTCCACCGTACATTGCGACCACTTGATTACTGCGCAGGTGGGATCGGTCGCGGATCTGAGCAAAGCCTCTACCGACAACAAGGAAGTCTACGATTTTCTCTCCTCGGTTTCCAACAAATACGGAATCGGTTTCTGGAAGCCTGGGGCGGGAATCATTCACCAAGTAGTTTTGGAAAATTACGCTTTCCCAGGTGGAATGATGATCGGTACAGATTCTCATACCGTGAATGCCGGCGGATTAGGGATGATCGCGATAGGAGTCGGCGGCGCTGACGCTTGCGACGTAATGGCTGGCTTGGCTTGGGAATTAAAATGGCCGAAATTAATCGGAGTAAAGTTAACCGGAAAACTTAACGGTTGGACCTCCCCGAAAGATATCATATTAAAAGTCGCAGGAATTCTCACCGTTAAGGGCGGAACAGGCGCCATCGTGGAATATTTCGGCGAGGGTGCTGCGGCATTATCCTGCACAGGAAAGGGAACCATTTGTAATATGGGTGCCGAGATCGGCGCGACTACTTCCACATTTGGATACGACGAATCCATGGAAAGATACCTGAGATCTACGGGTCGTGCGGCAGTAGCGGATCTCGCTAACGGAATTAAGGAGCATTTGAATGCGGATCCGGAAGTTTATGCGAATCCGGATAAATTCTTCGATCAAGTGATTGAAATCGATCTCAACCAACTAGAGCCCCATCTAAACGGACCGTTTACTCCCGATTTGGCGACGCCTATTTCTAAAATGAAAGAAGCAGCAAAGAAGAACGGTTGGCCGACGAAAGTGGAAGTAGGTCTCATCGGATCTTGCACAAATTCTTCGTATGAGGACATTTCCCGTGCGGCTTCTCTGGCTCATCAAGCCTCTGAAAAATTTCTGACCCCAAAATCGGAATTTACGATAACTCCCGGATCGGAGTTAGTTCGGTTTACGATCGAGCGGGACGGATTCATCAAGACTTTTGAAAAGATCGGAGCGAAAGTATTTGCGAACGCTTGCGGACCTTGCATCGGAATGTGGGCTCGCGTAGGCTCGGAAAAGAAAGAGAAGAATACGATCGTTCACTCCTTCAATAGGAATTTTCAATCCCGAAACGACGGGAATCCGAATACGTATGCGTTCGTCGGGTCTCCGGAATTAGTAACGGCTCTCGCGATTGCCGGAGACTTAACATTCGATCCTAGCACTGATACGCTTGTCAACGATAAGGGCGAGAAAGTAAAACTGGATCCTCCGGACGGAGACGAATTACCGAAGCGCGGGTTCGACGTGAAGGACGCAGGATTTCAGGCCCCAGCGGCGGACGGTTCTAAAATTCAAGTCGTTGTGGATCCGAAATCCAATCGACTTCAACTATTGGCCCCATTCTTGAAATGGGAAGGCACGGATCTGAAAGGGCTGCGCCTCCTGATTAAAGCCAAAGGAAAATGCACTACGGATCATATTTCGATGGCCGGGCCTTGGTTGAAGTTCCGCGGGCATTTGGACAATATTTCCAATAACCTGCTGATCGGTGCTACTAATTCGTTTAACGATAAGATAAACTCCGTTAAAAATCAGTTGGACGGTTCTTACGACGAGGTCCCGAAAGTTCAACGTCAGTATAAGGCGAAAGGAATCGGATCGATTGTAGTGGGCGATGAAAATTACGGGGAAGGTTCCTCCCGCGAACACGCGGCGATGGAGCCTAGACACCTCGGAGTGCGTGCCGTTTTAGTGAAGTCTTTTGCGAGGATTCATGAAACCAACTTGAAAAAACAAGGAATGCTTGCGATTACGTTTGCGGACAAGACCGATTACGATAAGATCAAGGAAGACGATACGATCGATATTCTCGGTTTAACCTCGTTTAAGGAAGGAACTCCTTTGACTCTAGTCTTACACCATACGGACGGAAGTAAAGACGAGATCAAAGTAAACCATACGTATAACGAACAACAAATCGAATGGTTTAAGGCGGGAAGCGCTTTGAATCTTATCGGCGGTAAGAAGTAAAAATATCGGCAGGAATGCCTTTATAATAACTATGGCGGAAGGTTTTGTTCTGACGGAACCTTCCGCCGACCAACTGCCTGTATCTCTATTTTCAAAATTCGCTAGATTCAATTCGCTAATTTTTCCTAACGATCTTGTATTTTAAGAATACGGATGATCTTTTTAGGAAACGAATCAATTTCGTCAACTTCCTCAATGCCTCGTTCCACTGAGACTACTTCGATTAAACGTAGCGTCGTCTTCATATTTTCCATCTCTCCGATATCTCTATTCAGGTTTTGAGAGTTTCTGAATTCCGGCCCGCTTTAGTTTCTTTTATAGTGAGAAGATTCAATTTATTCTATTTTAAACTTTAGAGTAAACGCCTAAAGGTTGGAGACTTGCGAGAACTTAGTGATTGAACCGTGTCTGGCATTTCGGCATAGATTTAGGCATTCTTCCGTTTAAAATTTTCTTTCCTGGGCTTGACATTTTAAAGTTACATGTTAATAATTATAGAACTTGTAACTTTTGGAGATAGATATGAAGTTAAAGAAATTGGGAAAAAACGGTCCGGAAGTTTCTTCGGTCGGCCTTGGTTGCATGGGGATGTCGGATTTTTACGGTTCGAAACAGACCCGAGACGACCAGGAAAGCATCCATACGATTCACGCCGCATTGGATGCAGGAATTAATTATTTGGATACTGGAGATTTCTACGGAATAGGGCATAACGAATCTCTGGTAGGAAAAGCGATTCGAGATCGTCGAGATCAGGCTTTTTTGAGCGTTAAGTTCGGAGCTCAACGCTCTCCTTCGGGCGCTTTTTTGGGCTTTGACGCTAGACCTAATTCGGTAAAAACATTTGCGGCATACTCACTTCAAAGACTTGGAGTGGATGTCATCGATTTGTACCAACCCGCTAGAGTCGATCCGTCAGTTCCGATTGAAGAAACGGTAGGTGCGGTCGCCGATTTGATCAAGGAAGGGAAAGTGAGATATCTCGGGATTTCCGAAACCAATTCGGAGCAGATTCGTAGGGCAAATAGTGTTTACCCTGTGAGTGCATTGCAAATCGAATATTCTCTCGCGACCAGATTGATCGAATCTAAAATTCTGCCTACGATTCGTGAACTCGGGATTAGCTTGGTTCCATACGGAATCGTGGGAAGAGGATTGCTGACCGGTAGTATCACAGGCGAGATCAAGACGGATTATAGAGCTCATCTTCCTCGATTCCAAGGCGAAAATCTTTCTAAGAATTTGGAAAAGGTTGCGGTACTACAATCGATAGCTTCGGCAAAAGGACATACTCCGTCTCAGATCGCAATTGCCTGGGTTCTGTCTCGCGGGGAGGATATCATGCCTTTAATAGGCACGAGTAAGCGATCTCGCTTGTCGGAAAATTTAAAAGCACTTGATATCATCCTGACTTCGGAGGAGCTTGAGAAATTAGATCGTACTTTTTCGGAAGGAGCTATCGTAGGAGATCGCTATCCTGCTCCGCAAATGGAGATGGTCGCCAAATAAAATATGCCAAGAACCGGCCTTTCCCCTGAAGAATTAAAGCAAGTCGCATTGGATTCGGCCGAAAAAATGATCCGCAAGTTTGGGTTCGATAAGACCCATCTTGTGGATATTGCCAAGGAAATCGGAGTAAGCCATCCGATTCTCTATCGTTTATTTCCGGATAAAGCCGCGCTTATTGATGCGGTATCTGAGCGCTGGTTGAACAGGATCGACGACGAGTTGGCAAAAATCGTCTCAAAGAAAGGCAGTTCTAAATCCAGACTTCATGCATGGTTCTTAACTCTACATCGTTTAAAGAGAGAAAAAGTTTCTATGGATCCGGAATTGTATCGAGCTTTCAATTCTTCCGCAGAGTTACGCCGCCCCATAGTGGTTCGACATTTGGAAACTACGATGAACCAACTTGTCTCTATTTTGGAATCGGGGGTTCGAACCGGCGAATTCTCTAAAAAAGATCCGAAGTTACTCGCAAATTTGTTGTTTCATGGGATGATCACTTTTCACCATCCTAAAATGGTTCTCGATCATCTGGATTTCGATCGAGAGCTTCTTTTGAAGCAGGTTTTAGATCTTTTGCTAGCGGGAATTCTTCGAGCTTAAAGACTTTGTAAATTCGTCTCCTTATTGAAAAAAGGATGTTCTCGCCAGAATAGTGAATACCGAAGTTTCCAATTCGGATATTCGTTCGTAGTCCCCGGAAGATTCGTCTGTTTATATTCCCCCAAAATATCATGCATAGCAAACATTCGGATTTTTGAATTTGCAGAAGAGAGAAGTTTAAATAGGGCGTCCTCAATTTCAGGACTTTGAATCCCGTTTCCGTTATGCGTAACCAAAATTCCCTCCTTATGCATCAACGCGACGATCATTTCTTTATCCGATTCTCGCTCGGCAAGCAATGTTTCGTATTCGGCCCAGCTTAACATACCTATTCTGAAACGTTCCTTTATGTCCTCCGAATTCCAGTAACCCTTTAAGGTAGGAAGATCATGAGTATTTAAGGACGCAACGGTTCGTAACTGATAATGCGAAGGAGAGCTATATTGGTGGCTATCATGTTTTTCGAAGTACAAAATTTTAGTCAGATAAATTCCGAATTCGGAAAGGATCTTTCGGATTTCTAGAGGGACCAAGCCTAGGTCCTCCGCAACGACCGCGCATCTGCTTCGTTGGCTTTCCAAAGCGAGAATTCTGAGTAAGTCCTCCCACGGATAGAGCACATATCCCCCGGCTTCCCCTGTATTAGGAATCCAGAATAAACGAAATAATCCTACAGCATGGTCGATTCTTAGGATACCGTCTTTGGGCATATTCGCTCTTAGTAATTCGATAAAGTGTTCGTAATGCTCCTCTTTTAATCGATCGGGAATCAACGGTAGAATTCCCCAGTTTTGACCGTTCGGTGAAAATTCGTCCGGCGGGGAACCGATTGCTGCCCCGGAGGAAAAAATTCGCCCGGCAATTTGAACTTCGGATCCACCGGGATCGGGTCCGACAGCAAGGTCCGTATATAAGGATATTTGCATGTTAAACAGGGAGTCGGCTACTTGGGAGAATTGTTTTTCCGCGATCCATTGAATAAACTGGTAAAATCTTACTTCGTTCGTTAAATTTTTCGATTTTTCATCGATCTCAGTTTCGAGTCGATCCGATTGCATATGCCTTTCCTTTAAAGGCGAAGTTTTTAAGGTTTCAATGATGATTCGACTCGCGTCAAAAAGGCAGTGTCTGAAAAGTAAAGTTCCCCCGATTTCGGTAAATGTTTGAAATAGGGAAAAGGTTTCCGGATTCTCCGAAGGAACCGATTCCATAAATCTCTGATAAATTACTCTCAAGAATTTCATCTTAAAATCGGAGATTTTCGCGTAATCTATATGTTCGTCGGAAATCGATTCTAGGAACGTTGCTTTGCTTCTTTCGATCAAATATTCGGATTCTAGTTCATGAAACCCGAAATCTCGAAAAACCCAAGGCAAGTGAATATATAATGGATTTTTAAATAAACGATTCGACGGAGAGTAAGGGCTTCTTTGTTCCGGGTCTAGGGGAAATAGGGCATGTAGAGGATTCACTCCAAGGATGGAAAATCCGTTTTTTGCACAATCTGACCCGATTTCCTGAAGATCTTTAAAATCTCCGATGCCGTCGTTCCAAGGAGATCGGACCGAATATAATTGAAGAGAAATTCCTTTGCGTTTCCAATGATCGGACCAATCGTAGCAGGTCTCCGGATAAACGATAAGAACCGATTCTAGAACATCGGAAGTCGAGTAAGATTCAGGTAGGCCTTCTAATTGCAATTTGTGATATCCAGGAGGGAGAGGTTCTAATAACGAAATCGTTATGAGACGAAGACTATCGGCGTCGTTCTCTTCCGATGTTAGCTCTTGTATTCGAACATCGAATATAGGTCCTTCCTCGAGTATGATGCGAAAGCGAAGTTTTTCTACGCTTTGGTCCTTGGCCCAACGAATCCTGATTATTCCGGGTTGAGAATGCACGGGAATAAAATAGGCCGGTTCTAGAATTTTCGAGGAACTGCTCGTCGAATTCTTTTTTAAAATAGATTCAGGATCCGAAACTTCTTTAGGATCATATCCTAAGGCGACGAGTATTCCTAAGAAAGTTTTTGTCTCTAAACGATGCACTTGACCGATTAAATCGTTATATTCCGGAAGGATACCGAAGGCTTCGTAAACGGACGTTTCATTCATGCGAGGGCCTATTGCCTTTCTTACTCTGGCTCGTTTGGGGGGTCGCAGAATAAAATCCCGCCATGCTTTCTTCCCTTAGGCTGTATTTTTGTCCAATGTTAAACGACAATGCTTCCCGATCGAACTCCGCCTCCCATGTGTCGAATACTCGTGTCCAGATTCCGTCTTTTAAGTAATTCGGTAACAGAAAATCGATCGGTTCTTCCGAAGCGTTTAAGAGAAAAAGAAGCGAAGGATTTCGGTTCGAATCATCTTTGTTTAGCGGCTCACTGCTATCAAATTGAGCAGGCAATAGGAATCCGAAACTCTTTCTCGTTTCGGATTCCCATTCCGATTTCACTAACTCCTCGCCGGTCTCCGAGATCCAAAGAATATCTTTTAAAAACCGATCCGATCGTATTTTCCCGTCGAAGAATCGATCTCGCCGCAGAAAAGGGTGCCTCTTTCTGAAGCGAATTAAATTAATTGTATATTCCAAAAGAATTTTATATCTCGGATCTAGATCCCAGTTTATATGACTCGTTTCGTTATCTTGACAATAAGCGTTGTTGTTTCCTTTCTGAGTCTTACCCATTTCGTCTCCGGCACTAATCATCGGAACACCCTGAGAAATAAATAATGTCGTTAAAAGATTTCTTTTTCGTCTGTCTCTCCTTGAAAGAATTTGACCGGAAATTGTCGGACCTTCCGCTCCGAAATTAGAGCTGTAGCTATAATTCCAGCCGTCCTTATTCTGCTCCAGATTTTCCTCATTGTGCTTTTTTTCATAGGAGACTAGATCTTCCAAAGTAAAGCCGTCATGGCATGCCACATAATTGATGCTAGAGTAAGGACTTCTCCCTTCCTGCTGGAACAAATCGCTGGAACCTGCGATTCGAGTCGCGACTTCGCCTAACATTCTGCGATCTCCTCTCCAAAACTTCCGGGAGCAATCCCGAAACTGCGCGTTCCATTCGCTCCAAGGTTTGGGAAAACTTCCGATCTGGTAACCGTCTTTGCCTAAGTCCCAGGGTTCTGCGATAAGTTTAACGCCGGAAAATATCGGATCGGAATTAATGGCTTTGAGGAACGGGTTCTCCAGATTAGTGGGAAATTTTTCGTTTCTTACTAAAGACCGGGCTAGATCGAACCTGAACCCGTCGATATGCATTTCGGTTACCCAAAATTTCATACTGTCTAGGACCATTGCGGTCACATACGGATTTTCCATATTAAGGCTATTTCCCGTCCCGGTGCTGTCGTCGTATTTCGTTAAATCCAACTTGTCTAATTTATAATAGGAGAAATTATCGATTCCCCTAAATGACAGGTTCGGTCCGAAATAAGAATTCTCGCAAGTATGATTATAGACCGAATCCAGGATTACTTCGATTCCTGCTTTATGTAAGCATTTGACCATATTTTTGAATTCGTTTATACATTCGATACCCGAAGAGAAGCGGGAAAATCTTCTGTCCGGAGAAAAGTAGGTTAAGCTATTATAACCCCAGTAATCGGTCAGCTTATTATTATAAAGTCGTAATGAATCGAAGCATTGATGTACCGGCAACAACTCGACGGCCGTAACGCCTAACTTGACTAAATGTCTTACGATCGATTCGGAAGCGAGACCTGTAAATGTCCCTCTTAACTCGGGAGAAATGTCCGGATGCAGAGCGGTCAATCCCTTAACATGGGCCTCATAAATGATCGTATCTTTCCATGAAATATTCGGGTGCATATCCTGTTCCCAATCGAACTCAGAATGAATTACTTCCGAGAGTGCCGCGACAGGGGCGCTATCTCTCAAATCCATTCGCAGGAGCTCCTCTCGGGAGACCTCTCTAAACTGTAAATCGCTTCTATAATATGAGAATAGGGAGGAGTGCCAGGTAGGAAGTCTAGCAATCCATTTCGAATAGGGGTCAGATAGAATCTTATTCTCATTGAACCGATGTCCCTTTTCAGGTAGGTAAGGTCCGTGCACTCGATAGCCGTAGAGCTGCCCGGGTTTGATTTTAGGTAAATAGCAATGCCAAATAGATCCGGTTTTAGAGGTTAATCGTATTCTTTGAGACTCGCTTTGTGCATCGATGGAATCAAATAAACATAAATCAATCGACTCGCAAAATTCGGAATAGACCGCAAAGTTTACGCCTCCATCCGTGAAGGTTGCTCCTAACGGCTCCGGTTTTCCTGGAAATACTTTCAAGCTCACCATTCATCATCACTCTGTGAGAGTTTAAAAGTCAATATTGTTACAAAGATCTCTCTTCAATAATATCATTAACGTTCTTTGATAATTATCAAGTAATGGAATAGAACAACCAAACATATATTAGATTGCATCTTTGATTTTTTTAAGGAAAATTTATCAAATGGAATTCATATGTTTAAAGTCTTAATGATAGGCTGGGAGTATCCGCCCAAAATTACCGGAGGATTAGGAACGGCCTGTTATAATATTGCCAAAGCTCTCTCGGATTCAGGCAACGAGATTTACTTTATCCTTCCTCAAATCTCCGGAGAGGAACCAAAATTATCAAATGTTAAAATACTGGATGTGGAAAGTAGTGTAGTTAAATTCGAAGAAGAGGAGAAGAGAATTCTTTTTAAATTTCAAAAAGAATCGATTTACAAAACCTTAAGTCTTCAGGCATTCCATCCTTATGAATCTTCTCGAGAGATTAGCCTACAAGACGCCGAGCCTATAACTACTGAAAAGACGACTATACTTTCGGAAACGATTCGACGTTCTCCCGGTGACGAGTCCATGAAAATTCAATCCGGTTATACTAAAAATATCATAAATGATATCCAATTGTATGCGAGATTTAATTCCATCCTGGCATCTAAATTAGATTTCGACATAATTCATTGTCACGATTGGATGACCTTCCCTGCAGGTGTGGAGACGGCGAGATCTACCGGCAAACCGCTAATCTGTCATGTACACGCGACCGAATTTGATAGGAGTGGAGATCGAGTGAACCAGCAAGTATATGATTTGGAACGTAATGCTTTTAAGGAAGCTGCCGCAATCATTACGGTTAGCAATTATACTAAAAGAATTCTAATTGAAAGATATTCCGTACCGGAATATAGGATTTACCCTATTCATAACGGAGTCGAATTCGAGTTGGATAGAAATCTGCTTCGGAAGGATAAAGCCGCCGATAATCGGGAACGATTAGTTCTTTTCCTGGGAAGAATCACGTTTCAGAAAGGTCCGGATTACTTCGTAAGAGCAGCTAAGAAAGTCCTGGAAGTTATCGATAATGTGCGATTCGTTATGGCAGGAACCGGAGATATGTATGCCCGAATGATCGAGATGGCTGCCGATCTGGGGGTTGGAAAATACTTTCACTACACCGGGTTTTTATCCAAGGAAGAAACCCGGCAATTATATTCCATGGCTGATTTGTATATTATGCCGTCGGTTTCGGAACCTTTTGGACTCTCCACATTAGAAGCGATGAGCGGAGGAGTACCTGTCATATTATCGAAGCAGTCCGGGGTCGGAGAAGTGGTGAATCACTGCATTAAGGTCGATTTTTGGGATGTCGACGATATGGCGAATAAAATCGTAAGTGTTCTATCCGATCGTAATTTACATGCAACTCTTCGCGACGGAGGTCTCGAGGAAGCGACTAAGAATTCCTGGTCCAAGACCGGAACACGAATCGAAGAAGTTTATGCGAAGGTACTAAATCGCACGTAGCGCTATGACTTCGATATGTTTTTATTTTGAAGTTCACCAGCCATATCGCTTGAAAAAATATCTTTCGAGCGATATAGGGACCGGCATCGGTTATTTTGATGACGCCAAAAATCGGGAAATCATTCGCAAAGTCGGGGAAAGATATTATATTCCTACGGTCGATAGGTTATTACGACTCCGTAATAAGTATGGAAATGAATTTAAAGTAAGCTTTTCGTTAACTGGAACAGTTATAGAGCAATTGAAGGAATGGTGCCCTGAAGTCTTAGATAAAATCAAGAAGTTGGTATCTTTAGGAGGAGTGGAGCTTCTATCGGAGACATACTATCATTCTTTGGCCTCACTCTATTCGGCGCGGGAATTTTATCGGCAAATCGAAGATCACGATCGACTGATGCGGATAGAATTCGGCGTTTCTCCGAGAATATTCAGGAATACCGAACTAATTTATACTAATCGCGTTTCTAACCTTGTTAATAAAGCCGGTTATCGGGGAATATTAACGGAAGGAGTGGACAGATTGCTCTATGGTAGAAGTCCGAATTTCGTATATTCCGCAAAACATATCCCTACTATGCGGATTCTGGCGAAGAATTTCCAATTGAGCGAAGATATCGCATTTAGATTTTCCGATAAAGAGTGGGGATATTTGCTTTCACAGCCGGATGAATTTTCGAGCTGGATTCGTTCGCTTTCGAATAATGGCGAAATCGTTAATCTATTCATGGACTTCGAGAATTTCGGGGACCATCGGTGGATCGATACCGGTGTTTTTGAATTGTTAGAAACCATTCCTGAAGAGATTTTTCGCCAAGCTTTTCATCGTACCGGTTTCCGTTTTTCCACGCCTTCGGAGGCAATTAATCTCTACGACTCTCGAGGCACAATAGATACGGGTGATATCGCTTTATCTGAAAACGACGAGCAAGATATTTCGGTTTGGGCCGGAAATTCCATGCAGCAGGAAGCTCTAGAAACTCTATACGGGCTGGAAAAAGATGTCTACCGGAAGGGTGCCGAGGAATGCTTGGATTTATTCGGTAGATTGCAAACGTCGGATAATTTTTACTACATGAGCAATCAATTTTTCGATCAAGATCAAGTCGGGCAGAACGCAGCCTCTTCGTCCTCCACTCCAAATGAGGCATTCGAATCTTATATGAACGTACTTCAAGACTTTAAACTAAGAATACTTCGATAAGGCACAGAGTTATTTAATATGCGCGGTCGTCACAATAAACTTTGGAAATTATTCGAATCCAATTCGAAAATAAATGAGAAATTATTAAGGAGATCCATCGCTCGAAGGCTCGAGTATGATTTGGGTAAATATAAGCGAACAATCAGAAATCAGGATTTATACCAAGCATTGGCTTTGAGTATACGCGATATTCTTATCAGCCGGTGGAATGAATTCCAGGATTCCGTTCGTAGCGTCAGAGGCAAAAGAGTATATTATATATCTATGGAATTCCTTATCGGGACGCTTCTTGAAAGTAATCTTATTAACCTGGGCTTGAAGGATCTGACTACGAAAGTATTGCGAGATTTCGGATACAATATGGGAAAGATCGCGGCAGAAGAACATGATGCTGCGTTAGGAAACGGAGGTTTAGGCCGTTTAGCGGCCTGTTTTTTAGAGAGCATGGCTACGCTTAATATTCCTTGCCAAGGGAATGGAATTCGCTACGAGTACGGAATATTTCATCAGAAGATAGAAGATGGTTATCAAAAAGAAGCTCCGGACAATTGGTTAAGTCAGGAAAATCCCTGGGAAATTTCCCGTTTCGATTTATCGTACCCGGTGCATTTTTACGGCTCTGTCGCTCAGAAAAGTCTGCCCGATGGCAGGACAAAATCGATCTGGGCTCCGGGAGAGACGATTATTGCGCAGGCTTACGATATACTTATCCCCGGTTATAATACTAAGTCCGTCGCAAATCTTAGGTTATGGAAGTCTAAATCGAGCGCCGAGTTCAATCTTGATTACTTTAACCATGGAGATTATATGAAAGCGGTCGAAGATAAGGAAAAAGGAGAGAACATTTCTAAGATTCTGTATCCGAACGATAATATCATTCAGGGAAAAGAACTTAGACTAAAGCAGGAATATTTACTTACCAGCGCGACTATTCAGGATGCATTGCATACGTTTATAGAAGAGGAGGAAGGCGATCCGGTTTGGGAACATTTACCGGAGAGAGCCTTTTTTCAGATGAACGATACCCACCCCTCCTTAGGAGTTCCTGAGCTTATGAGGTTGTTAGTGGATAAGCACGGACTTGAATGGGAAAAAGCCTGGTCGATTACAAAAGAATGTTTCGCTTATACGAATCATACGGTAATGCCTGAGGCCCTCGAGACTTGGAATGTGGATCTTTTAGGGTGGTTATTACCGAGGCATCTTGAGATTATCTATTCGATAAATTACTATTTTATAGAACATTTGAAGAAAAGAGGCGAAAAGCAAGAGGTCATTACAAACCTTTCTCTGGTTACGGAGTCCATCCCTAAAAGTATTCGTATGTCTCATCTGGCAATCGTCGGATCCACATCGGTTAACGGAGTATCCGAGCTGCATACTTCTATTATCAAAGAGAAATTATTTCCCGACTTTGACCGTATCTATCCGGGCAAATTCCGAAATGTAACGAATGGAATTACTTATCGTAGATGGCTTCTCGTATCGAATCCGGGTCTAACAAAGCTAATCAGCGATTCGATCGGAAAAGAATGGCAGGCAAACTTAAACATATTACATAAATTGGAATTTTTTAGTTCAGATGCGGGTTTTCGGGAGAAATGGAGGCTTTGTAGAAGAGCGAATAAAATTCAGCTCGCCTCGATTATTTCCCGATCTTGCGATTTGAAAGTCGATCCGGACTCTATTTTCGATGCTCAAGTTAAACGGATTCACGAATATAAGAGACAACTGTTGAATGTTCTGCGGATTATACGGGATTATAGGCGAATTCTGGACGATCCTAACTGGGATTACACTCCTAGGACGATTATTTTTTCCGGCAAGGCCGCTCCGGGCTATTACAGAGCAAAGAATATCATCAAACTTATTCATTCCGTCGGGAAGGTGATAAACGAGGATCCGAAAGTGCGAGATAAGTTGAAAGTGGTTTTTTTACCGGATTATCGAGTAAGCTTAGCGGATCGAATTTTCCCGGCATGCGACGTTTCCGAACAAATTTCTACGGCCGGTACGGAAGCCTCTGGAACCGGAAACATGAAGTTCGCATTAAGTGGAGCGATTACGATCGGAACCTTAGACGGGGCAAATATTGAAATATTAGAATATGTTAAATCTGAAAATTTTTACGTGTTTGGAAAAACAATTTCTGAATTGGGGAAAATGAAAGCAGAAGGTTATTCTTCCGCTCTATTATACAAGAACGATGTTTTGATTCATGAATTGGTAGATTCGCTTCGGGACGACTTTCTTGCAGGGAATCCGGCAGACTTATTCGAGGATTTGGTCTCTTCGATTACGGATGAAGGAGATCGATATTTCGTTCTGGCGGATTTTCATTCGTATTTGGAGCAGCAAGATTTAATTTCGAAGGATTTTAAGGATGTAGAAAACTGGACGAGGAAATCGATTGTAAATACTTGTAAGAGCATAAGATTTTCGTCCGACAATACCGTTCAGAAATATGCCGATCAGATTTGGAAAGTTCGTCGAGTGGTTTGTTAGAATACATTTTTCGACGGTAGGATAGTCGACTTCGCGATTTTTAAAGAGTCGGGTTTACCCTTTAAGATTTCCCACCATAGGACGCTCAAAATACCTGTTATGGTTACTAGTAGTGCATCTTGAAATTTCACTTGAGCGAATCCGAATAATCTTGTTAGAAACTCGACCTTTATAGTGGATATCATGAAAATTAAAGTGAACAATAATAAGTAATAGAAAACGGGCGAAATTGATTTTGCTCTTCGATAGAAAGGTTCGGTCCAGGAGAGATTAGTGAGTATCAAAAACACATTCCCAGACACGATGCATATGAATCCTAACGTTCTACTTTCTTCCTGATTGAGCCCTTTGTATCTTGCATAAAAATAAACGAATAAAACCGCGCTCAAGGAAACGAGTCCTCTGATTATGCTAGCCGTCGCCGTCTTCAAATCGATAATGCTGTCTTTGGAAGGTCTTGGGGGTCGATTCATCCTGTTCTTTTCCCCTTCTTCTCCTTCAAAGATCAGGGAACATGCAGGATCGATTATAAGTTCGAGAAAAAGTACATGTGCAGGAAAAAGAAAGAGTGGAATATCGAATATTGCAGGTAGTAACGACATCCCGACTATAGGTACATGGACCGATAGTACGTATATAATCCCTTTTCGGATATTATCGTAGATTCTGCGACCCAGACTGATCGCATCTACAAGTGAGGAAAAACTGTCGTCTAACAAAACGATATCGGAGGCTTCTCTAGCAACGGCTGTTCCTCGTTTGCCCATTGAAATTCCGATATGGGCCGCTTTTAATGCCGTAGCATCGTTGACACCGTCTCCGGTCATGGCAACAATTTCCCCGTTGGATTGAAATGCCTGGACGATGCGCAACTTTTGATCGGGAGTGATTCTTGAAAAGACTCCCACATCTTCGATTCTTTTGCTAAGAGCCTCATCATTTAGGGCGTTCAGGTCGGCTCCCGTCAAAGCGGAGTCTACGAAAGGAATTCCGGCTTTCTTTGCAATACTTTTCGCAGTTCCAAGATGGTCACCGGTGATCATTACCACTTTTATTCCCGCGCCGATACATTTTGAAATCGCCTCGGGAACTTCTCGTCTAATCGGGTCTTCCAAACACACTAATCCTAAGAATTCGAATATAAAATCATGTTGCTGTGGCGGTAATTTTTCGGGCGAGATATTCGCTTTGGCTACGCCTAAAATTCTTAGACCTTCCCGAGACAGTCGTTCTACTATTTCGGAATAGTCTGCGACCGCCTTAACGTCTAAATGGCAAAGATCGAAAATCGCCTCGGGAGCTCCTTTCGTTCCGATCACAAGATCCCGGTCGTTGGCTCGTTTCCAAGCGTAACTGAGCGCAGCAAGCTTATCGGAAAGAGGGTATTCCTTTTCAAGATCCCAGTTCGTATGCAAATGTTCCGTTCCGGTTAATGTCGAAATTCCTAAATTTCGGATCCCTTTTTCCATGGGATCAAAAGGATCTTGCTTGGAAGCTAATAAAGAAAATTCTAATATGGAATGAAAGTCTTCCGGGACCATCGTCATATTTGAATTGCAATCCAAATAGGCCCCGCCCCAAGAGTTCGGGACAAATAATTTTCGGACTTCCATTTTATTTTCCGTAAGTGTTCCGGTCTTATCAACGCAAATAACCGTTGCCGCGCCCAATGTCTCGATAGCTCCCAAGGTTCGAGTTAAGACTTTTACTTTTGAGATTCTCCAAGCACCTAAAGACAAATAAATGGTCAGAATAATAGGGATTTCTTCGGGTAGGATGGCCATCGAAAAAGTTAAGCCTGCCAGAAACGCTTCCAACCAATTACCAGTTCGGACGCCTAATCCGGCCACGATCAAACAAAAGAAAACCGCGGCGAAGATAGTTATCCTTAGAGTTAATTTCTTTGCTTGCTTCTGAAGAGGAGTATCTAGGGTCTTAATTTTTCCGAGAGCCTGACCGATTTTTCCGACAAGAGTAGAGGGGCCGGTGGTCGTGACAGTAAAAATACCTTCGCCTGCTACAACTAAACAGCTAGCGTAAACTGATCGAGTGGAATTCCCGACAAGAACATCCGAATCAATCGCCGCTTTATTAATCAAGCTTCGCTTAATAACCGGAACGGCTTCGCCGGAAATTAGGGATTCGTCTATCTGTAAATTTATATCTTGAACTAAAAAGCCGTCAGCAGGTATTCGTTCCCCTTCTCGGATGAATACCAAATCCCCCGGGACTATTTCCTTTGCGGAAATCGACGACTTGATCGAATCCCGTATCACTATAGCGGTTGGAATCGAAAAATCCCGCAATGCGTTTAAGGCTGTCTCGGTTTTATTTTTTTGAAAGATTGTTATGCAGATTACCGCAATGACCGCTATGCAAAGCGCTATCGCTTCTTCGGGTTTTCCGAGCAGAATGTACAAACCTCCGCATGTCAGCAGTAGAAAAATCATAGGTTCTTCCAACACGGACAGGATTGTCCGCAAAAGAGAGGACGATTCCGATTTCGGCAATTCGTTGGGACCGATCTCCGAAAGCAATTTCCTTGCGTCGTTAGAGTTTAGACCTGCTAACTTACCGATGTCGGCGATTGACATGCAGATGAATCAATATATTGTCGATTTTAAAGTCCGTCGGCCTATTAACCGACGGGACAATTTTATTTTATTTCTATCTTCTTTGTCTGACCTTTTTCTTCTTCCGACTTGGGAAGAGTCAAGGTAAGAATTCCGTCTTTCATCGAAGCGTTTATTTTATCGGCAAGAACAGATTCGGGTAATTTAAAAGAGCGATAGAAACTTCCATGCACACTTTCGTGAAGATGGTATTCTTCCTTCTTTTCATCGTGCGATTCTTTCTTTTCGCCTTTTAAAGTTAGGACATGTCCTTTGATTCCGATTTCGACTTCTTTGGAATTATATCCGGGGAGTTCCGCCTCTAAGATATAAGACTCCTTATTCTCTTTCAGATTTACTTTTGGAAGGCCGCTTTTCATAAACGTAGGCCTAGCCCAAAGTTTAAAATTTCCAAAATCCATAAAGAGATCCTCTAAAGACCGATCGATCTCACGACTGAATTGTTGGAAAGGCTCTAGAAATCTAGAGTGTTCCGCATTTCCTTCCTTCGGTTTAACTTGATTGACTTCGGCATTTGCCATATTTCTATCCCTCAATTACTCCTTCTGTTTAACGATTACCAGAAGTGAATTTCTAATATAATATACCATTAAGTCACAATTCCATAAAATGATAAATATCTCGATTTCTTTATGATTTTTATCAAAATTGAGTATAAGCACTGCGATTAGGTGTTTAAAATTTTAAAGAATCATTGTAGCTATCGATTTGAACCGACGATTTGCTCCGATAAATGTATTCAAAATAGATAAAGTTTTTACTTTGACGAATCTCCGTTCTCCCTGATTATACCCATGAGGGTATATAATAATGAAGGAAATCGACGTCCGCACGCAGTTAGTTCATAGAATTCACAGGATCAAAGGTCAACTCGAAGCCATTGAAAAGGGTCTTTTTGACGAAGAGACGGATTGCGAGAAGACTCTTATGCAATTGAAAGCCGCTAGTCAGGCTTTAAAGAAGTTCGGCGAAGCTTATATGCACGCTTATATGGAGAAGTGCTTTGTAGAAAGGAAGGGGGCCACGAATATTAAAGAGAATGTCAGAAAGGCGATCAAAACCGCATTTTCTTTATAATAAAAATATTATATGAAAACGAGTCTAGTCCAGCCGAAATTCACGTAAAAAATTCGATAGAGTATCTCCAAAGGGAGTTATCAAGAGTCTTGCCCTCGCTAACCTTAACCCTCGGAAGGTAAGGCCAGCAAGTAAAAGATCGGACTTTCAGGATTTTTTAACCGGACAAGTATTTAAGTGGAGCACCGAGTAGAGCGGGCACCATCCGATCAACCCGGTGGCAAGCGGAATGATTCCGATTGCTCCTAGCCAATTTTGGGCTAAGAATCCCCAAGCAATAATGGCAACCCCTGCCACTAATCTTAAAATCCTATCCAGATTACCTTCGTTGATTTTCATATAAACCTCCGTTTATAATGGTAAGCAATAGAGATATAGAATCTATTTTCCACTTTTAATCTTAAGTAAGACAGTTGATAATTATCCTATTTATTTTTATATTCGATTGCGTTAATTCTTCTTTGATATGTGTCCTCGATTCATTAAGAACCAATAATAGATTGCGGGAATGGCAAAGCGACTTAGTAACGTTGCGGCAACTTCGCCGAAGATTAATGAAATTGCTAATCCTTGAAAAATTGGGTCGAATAACATTACGGAACTTCCGACGACCACGGCAGATGCGGTCAATAGCATCGGTCTAAATCTTACCAATCCTGCGTTGATAACCGCTTGTCGGAGTGGAGCCCCGCTGGATATCTCGGTATTGATAAAATCGACTAGGATAATCGAGTTACGAACGATAATTCCCGCTCCAGCGATAAATCCGATCATTGAAGTGGCAGTGAAGTATGCGCCGAGAAGCCAATGTCCCGGTAGAATTCCGATTAGCGAGATCGGTATCGGTGCCATTATGATTAAAGGAACCAGATAATCTTGAAACCAACCTAGCACTAGTACGTAAATGATCAGCATGACTATCGCGAACGAAATACCCAGATCTCGAAACACTTCGTAAGTTATAAACCATTCTCCGTCCCATTTCACGACGGCCTGGTTTAAAACCGACGGAATCTCCGAAGTAAAAGTCGGATGCGTAACTTTATCTGAAAGATTTAAAATTCCGTAAACCGGAGATTCTTCCGCTCCTGAAAATTCCGCAGTAACATATTCTAAAGAGCGCAAGTTTTTTCGATTTCTAATCCTGTTCTCATGTATCGTCGGTTGATCCAATACTTGATCCGCTCGAATAGAACCGCTTTCTAACGTAGTAACATTAAGTTTTGCAAATGGAGTTTTGGAAGCCCTAATTGAATCCTTTAAGGAAAGCGAGATGGCGATATCTTCCGGACGGCTTGTTTCGGATAAGGTGGACAAGGAAGTTTCCTGAAAAACATAATTTGAGGCCTGCGCGATCGTTACGGCTTGAACTCCTAAATTTCCGGCAGAAACATAATCGAACGGGAAAACGATGCTGGGTCTTTGAGCTCTTAAGCTTGAATCAATGTCTACGACTCCTTGTTGCAAGGAGAGAGATTTTTTAATTTCAATCGCGACATCTTCCCGCTCCTGTTCCGTCGGTGCATACACCTCGGCTACAAATGTGGCCAACACCGGAGGTCCCGGCGGTATCTCTAAGACTTTAGTGATTGCGTTGTTCTGTTTGCCGAAATCCGTTATACTAGGTCGTAATGATTCGATTATATCGTGGCTTTTTTTATTCCTTTCGTTCTTGTTTTTGAGGACGATATGTAAGTCAGCCTGCCACTCCTTGTTTCGTAAAAAGCTGTGCTTGACCATACCTGAAAACGAAAAAGGTGCCGGATCTCCGACGAAGATTTGAATTTTTTGAATATTCGAATTTTCAATAAGAGAATTCGCCAAGACTCGAGTGTATTTGGTCGTTTTTTCGAGAGGAGTTTTCGGATCATAGTCGATCAATACTTGGAACTCCTCTTTGTCGTCGAAGGGAAGCATTTTTACCTTAACGAATTTTAAAGCAACCAAGCTAAAGGATGCCAGTAAAAGGATAATGATCGAAAGTCCGAAAAGGATCGCATTTTTCCTGGAATAGAGCAGCCAGGCAGTAAAACTTTCATACAATAAATTTAGCTTCGAATCTTTGACGGATTTCTTTTCGACCTTTGAATGCAACTTTAAGAATCGAACGGAAGCCCAGGGAGTTACGATAAAAGCTACCAGCAAGGAGAGAATCATCGCTAAACTCGCACCGACCGGAATCGGCTTCATGTAAGGACCCATCAATCCTCTCACGAATGCCATCGGCAAAATTGCGGCTATCACCGTAAATGTCGCCAATATTGTGGGATTTCCTACTTCGGATACCGCTTGCAGAGTCGTTTTTACGATTCCCTGTCCCGGCTTTAACTTTAGATGTCGCTCGATATTCTCAACCACTACGATCGCATCATCGACTAAAATTCCAATGGAGAAGATGAGCGCAAACAGAGTCACTCTGTTAAGCGTGTATCCTAAAAAGTAGTAAAGAGCGAGAGTTAAGGATAGAGTGACCGGAATGGAAATAGAAACTACGAATGACGCTCGAATCCCCATCCAGACCGCGATCAGTACGGAAACCGAAAACGTCGCGATCAACAAATGTTCGATCAATTCGCTTGATTTATCGCCTGCCGTAGCCCCGTAATCCCTTAACACCGTCATCGCGATATCCTTAGGAAGATCTTTGGTGAAAAATTCGGAACGTTCTAGTATTTCTCGGGAAAGTTTCGATATATCTGTTCCTTTCCGTTTTGAAAATAAGATAGTCACAGCATTACGATGGTCAGGTCCTAAGGATTTATCGAGAATCGAGGATTGTCTTACTTTTTCTTCCGCTCCGTCGTGCACTTCCGCTACGTCCGAAACGCGAACAACATTACCTCCTCGTCGAACCAAGGGCGTTAGCATGACTTGCTTTGCATTCGAGATCGGTGTTCCGATTTCAATATCATAAAGGAAATCTTTTCCCCAATTTTTGCCAGAAGGCATGAATCCTTGGTTTGCGCGGATTCCGTTTGCAATATCAGAAATACTTAATCCATAAACCTGCATTTTTTCCGGTTCCGCGATGACTCTGACTGCTTCTTTTCGACCGCCTAATAATTCCATTCGAGCGACGTCAGGGGTACTAGATAACTCTCTAGCAAGAGGAGCCACTATTGATCTTAAGGAATAATCGTCTCTTGTTTCCGAACTAAAGGTCAGAGCTAAAAACGGAACATCGTCTATCGTGTAAGAGCGAACGGTAGGTTCCGAAACGTTCGGAGGTAGAGTGGATTTAATTTCCATCAAACTATGATGTATTTTGACGAGCGAGGGTTCTAACGGTTCACCTACTTTAAATCTAACGGTAATAATTGCGCCGTGATCTGCACTGGCAGAGTAGACGTATTCAACGCCTTCTAAGCCCCAAACGGCTCTTTCTATCGGTTCGACGACTTTTCTTTCGGTCTCTTTTGCGACGAAACCGGGACTTGAGATATGAATGTCCACCATCGGGACCGAGATTTGAGGCTCTTCCTCTTTCGGAGTTAGCGTGACTGCCAGTATGCCTAATAGAATGCTCGCGATTGAAATGACTGGCGTAAGGCGCGAATTGATGAAAAGATTCGCAATTTTTCCTGCAAATCCTAAGGGAGTTTCTCTCGTATTATTCATTATAATTCTCTAAATTACTGTACATGTTTAACTCGGCTCTGATCTTTAAATATTCAGAGTTGAGATTTACGTTCGAAATTAAGGACTCCGCTGTCTTTCCGAACACGTCCGCTAATTGCAGAGAATGTATTGTTCCCGTCCGGAATAGACGTAGACTTAAATCGAGCTGTTCCTCCTGCGTTTTAAGCGAATCCAACGCTAGTAAAATGTTCTTTTTCAGCGTTTCTTCTTGAAATAGGAGCACTCGAAAATTGCTTTCTTCCTTTAGTCTAATTTCGTCCGCTTTTTTCCGAGCGGCGTCAGACTTCGTTCTCGCTTCCTTGACTGCGCCGATGTCGGAAGGATTCAATAGATTCATTTGTAAGTAAATCCCGGTATTGTACGATGTCGCGGTACTTCGGTTTCCGTCGTATGCATAGGCTTCCGCATAGGCGCCCACTTTAGGTAAAAACCTAGCTTTCTCAGTATCGACGCCGATGAGCGCGCTTTCGGCATACGATGAATAGGCGTTTGAGAGAGAAGTGTTAACGTTGGAATCCGATTTCGGGTAGGGCAAATATTTCTCGGAAAAGTTTATATTATTATCCGCCGACGGAGTAAATTTATCCGGAAGGAAACCGCTAAGTAACTTTAACATCTCTATTGCCGCTTGCCCTCTGGATAGGTAGTCGCCTCTTATTGCCTCTAATTTCAATCTAAGGGACTTGATAGCTAAGGCGCCGGAGTATTCGGTCGGATTTCCAGAAGCTCCGATCTTATAGAACTTAGAAAATTGATCGATTCTCTTAATTAAACGTTCGATCCCTTCCTTCGCTTCGAGCACGTTTCGGACCGACTGGTAGGCCACTGCAGCTTCGTAGTATTCTTTTTTCCGAATATATGAAACCTCGTACCTATTCCCTTCTACGATTTTTTGCTTCATTTTCGAGAGATTGCTCTTTGATCCGCCTTCATAGAGAGCCACGTCGATTCCGAGAGTTCCTCGGGAATAAGTATTGCTACCCGGATGATTTAAAGTATCCTTGGCGGCGATATTTAAGGAATTTGCATTCAAATTTTGATAGGGAAGATTATTGGAGTCCAAATAATTGGAAGGTCTTTGTCGGACGCTCAGAGTGGAGAAGTCGGATTCTCTTGCTGCTCTTTGTCCGAGTTTGCCTTGGAAATTCAATCCCGGATCGTTAGTATTATAATTTCTTAAATCAGTGTAGATTCTGGGTAGCCAATGCATATCCGAATTTTCCTTCGCGATTTCCGCAGCTCGCAACTCAAGCGCTTTTGCTTTTATCGAGGGTGAATTCGTTTTTACTTTTTCCCAGATTTCCGGAAAGCCGACACTCTCGTCGGCCTTTGTCGGAGAGAGGGCGACGAGGTATACCCCCAAGAGTATGAGGGTTCTAACGAGGGAGTTCATTCTTTCTTCTCCCTACCGGAAGCGATTCCGCATTCTGAAGGTACCCCTATTTTTTTAAGCAGAAACGCCATCGGGCAGAAACCTGTGCCCGCGTATAGAATCATGTTCAGTGCAACCAGAAGATTTAATAGATAACCCCATTGCGTAATGAAAAAGCCGATCGATACGCCGATTAAGAAAAGAAATCGTTCGATGTGCCAATTAGTTCCCGATTGCATATATACCCCCATAGGTATGTTATTTAAAATATACCCATAGGGGTATATGTAGCGTCAACTTTTTTCCGGATTCCGGAATCAAAAAGGAACGTTTATCCGAAACGTGAAATATACAAAGAATTTGAGACTCGATTCCCAATTTGCCCGATTGCGAATTCTATGCGTCTTCCAGAGAGAAAATTTTCACTCCGATCGACATGGGGGTGTTCTATTCGGAAACTGGGCGTGTTAAAAATGTTGTTCCCGAGACGGAGGTGGAAAGAGCAAGGATGAGATCCTTCCTCCCTATGAATTGACAGAAAATTTAAATAGGAAAGAAAATAATAAAGGTAGAAGGTTTTATATCGAAAAATCGATTACATTGTCTAATTCCTGGGAATTTCGGACCCGCACTTCATTTTTCTGATTTACTATGGAATAGGACGGAACGCTTTGCGTTAACCAAGCGTTCCCACCGATGATACTGTTTCGCCCGATCACTGTGTCCCCGCCTAGGATGGTTGCACCGGCATAGATAATAACGTTTTCTTCGATCGTCGGATGCCTTTTCAACTTTGCCATACTTTTACTTACTGACAATGCGCCTAACGTTACTCCTTGGTAGATTTTAACGTTATTGGCAATAATCGTAGTCCCGCCGATGACGATTCCGGTTCCATGGTCCATGAAAAAAGACCTGCCAATCTCCGCTCCGGGATGTATGTCGATTCCGGTTTTTTCGTGCGCGTATTCGCTTAACATTCTTGGAAAGATAGGAACTCCTAAGCCGTGGAGGACGTGTGCAATTCGATGTACTGCGATGGCATAAAAACCAGGGTAAGCGAGTATGACTTCCTTTACGCTTTCTGCGGCAGGATCTCCTTCGTAGGCGGCCAATGCATCTTGCCAGATGAGCTCGTATAAATTCGGGAGATTCTTTTGAAAATCCGTCAGTACGTCGGTAGCGTTAAGAGTATTGGAGGAAGAAGTCGAAAGCAAGTAAGGTTGAAGCTTGTCTTTAGTCTCAGACATAAATAACGCTATGCTATCCTCCACTTGGGCGATATCTCGAAACGTTAGATCGGAGAAATATCCTGCAAAAATGATATTGAACAATTCCTGAATAAAGTTTCTCGCTACACGCCGACCACCGTATCGATGAGTACTCTCATTTTGTTTCCGGTAGATGGATTCTAGAAAATTTCTATATTGCTGGTTCTCGGATTGGCTCCGGTCCGAAATCCGATTGAATGCATTTGAACCCATAGTTTATCTCTCCTTACGTGTATTCTATTATTATAGATAATATTCCGTTAAAACGAAAAATAGTAAACAAAATTCAAACTAGTTTATGAGTTAATTCAGCATATTAGACTAAATTCTTTCCGGTACAGAAGAGATTATGATTCGGATTTTCATGATCCGCAAGGTTGCAAATCGAGTTTTAGAAATCGAGTCCAAGTCCCTATTTTGAAATTCTATAATCGGTTACGGTATATCGATCGGAATCTTTGTCAGTCGTTTCTTCGAGTAGAACGAAAGGTTTGGACTGGAACGGAAAACACACTAAACCTGTTTCTCGTTAGAGGCTATAATTCGTTTTAGAAAAGAAATCATGAATTAGATGTGAGATTATGAAAGATATTTGAATCCTTTTTACGTAAAGGGAAGATGGTTGACCGAAGAGAAAGGAAAAAACGCCGATGAAAACTTTGTCGCATACGTTAGTTAGTCGATCTTTAAGATGGAACAGTTTCTGGAATCTTTGCGTCGGAACTTGGATTTTGATCTGGCAGGGATTCGCTTATCTTTCGGCATATGAGGAAAAGCAAGAAATTCTGTTTATTCTCGCGTTGGCTCTTTTCCATTATATCTTTGCAATATGGTATTGGAAAGGCCGGACGTTAACTTCATTTGCGGCAGCTTCGGTTCCTGCCAGACTTTTTATAGCGGGCTATTATTTGATCGTCGCATTTTTATTTTATTTCTTAAGCCCTTCTTCTTCGGCTCCGAGTTCTTTCAGAGGCTTTTTTCTCTTTTATCTAACCGTACAATTAACGATCGATGTTTTAGGCGCCATCATTACTTGGAAATCTTTGCGGGACGATATGCCTAAAATCGAAGGTCGAATCGGAAAGGAGCTGAAGTTCGAACATAAAAATCGGTTCTTGTTCGCGGTTTACTTGCTCTGTTTGGGGCTTTGGATTTTATTTTTTACCGACGGATTTCTACGATTTTTTCATTTCTCGGATAGTAGGTTTTTTGGTTGGAAGGACGACAAAATTCTTTTTGGCCCGATCCATATTCTTGCCGGACAAATTATACTTCTTGCATATTATAATTTTATAGCCGTGCGATATCGATTGGATCCCTTGATCGCAGCAGGAATTCGCGGAGGTGTATTCACTTGTTTCTTCTTACTTACCTTCGTATTGTTCGGATTATTGCATCCTTTGATCTTATTGTTACCGATCGTCGATTTCGTAAGTTTGGTTTCCATTTTGTTTCTGAAGTTAAAAAAAAGGAATTCTTGAATCGTTTTTCGCTCCGATTTTTAATCAAAAGTCCTATTGGCACCGAACATTAGGGCGGGAATATCCGACTTTAAGGAATGCTGAAATTCCTGCAATCTGATGTCCGTCGGGCCGAACGCCGTGTGGACAAGCGTCCAATCGCTAGTAAGTTGTCCGGTGACTCGTGCGGGTAGATAATATAAAAAGGTAAAATCGAATTTCCATTTGTCTTTTTTATAGCCGAGACCGACCGAAACGAGATCTTGGACCATGATTCCGGCTTGAAGAGCATTTGTGCCGTCGGATCGCAACACTCCTGTATTATGGCGAGCTCCCGCACGATAGATCCAAGAATCGGATTCGTATTCTCCGCCGATTCCCGCGGCCCAAGCATCATGATAGTCCAGATTCTGAGGAATCGTATTCGTATTTCCGAATGGAGTAGGATACCAAGAGGCGGCTAACACTTGTTTATAGGTCGTTACATAAGAGCTATAATTATAGTAAAGGAAGTCCATTCCGATACGAAACTTTTCCGTACCATAGGAAACGCCAAGTCCGTGACGTTCGGGAAGATAGAAAGCTGCGGAGACGCCTGTTCTTCCCGGATTCGCTCCGACTTGCATATCACCGTCTAAGGGAAGCTTTGCGGACGTCTGGTAAGAATAGGCGGCCTTTATATTCTCGGTAAGTTGATAGGTCAGGCCGAAAATTCCGCCTAGGGAGAATGCGTTTCGACTTCTGTAGTAAAATCCCTGACCCGGAAGTTCCACCGATCCGGTCGGATCATAGTATTTTTGATAGGCTATTTGATGCGAGTAAATGCCTTCTATTCCGGCCCCGACCAATAGATTTCCGATTTTATAGGAAAGTGCATGAGTATTCTTTACTACATAAAACGTACTAGAATAGGATTCCTTAATTCTTCTCGAGTCGCCGATCGGACCTGAAATATTCAGCCCGGACCAATTTTGAAAAGTTTGACCGTTCGGTGTCGCGCGATTTAATTCGCTAACGTTTCCGTTCCCTCCGCCGGGAACATAGACACCGCCGCCATAAGTTAACTTCTCGGAAATAGGAATCCGGATCGCCATGTACGGAAGCGGAGCAAGAACATTATAATTTTGAGAATTCGTATAAGCTAAATTAGGATCGGGATCTTGGAACTTATCCGTATATACCGAACGAATGTAAGGTAAAGAAACTCCGAATTCCAGTTCTTTTTTTGAAGAGAGTCCTAAATTGGCGGGATTCGTACCGATGTCCATCGGTGAACCGCCTATGGCTAAATTTGTTCCGCCCATTCCGCCATAACGAGCATTATGGGAGGGCTGAAAGATCCCGACTGAAAGAAGATCTCGAGTAGTCAATATCATACATAAGAATATTAGGGAAAAGAGGCGTTTTCCTCGAGTTTGAAGCGCGGGCATGAAACAAGGATTTCGTTCCGGATTTTTTTACAAGTGCTTTCTTTTTAATATCCGAATATTACAGTTGCCAATCCTAGAAAGCTAGAGTTGGAGTTACTGCAGATGGATACGAAGGAACTTAGAGCGCTGCGACAAGAAACGGATCCGATCGCGGATGAGATTATTAGAAAATTCTTTCATGAATCCGCGTTCGATCAACCGAAGACATTACTTTTTTTCGATTTTCTTGCTAAAAACTCCGATCCGATCCCCCCCGGACTTCCGCCGTACTTCGAAGAATATTTCGAAACCACCGAGGTGCTGCCGGACTGGACGGATCAGAATAAAATCCGGCAGGCCCAAGGCATATTTAGTCGCTTTGGAGGGCAGATTTTAATGATGCTCTGCGTTAAGTCTCTTCCGATGGCATATTCTTGCGGGGACGGCGCTCAGGTCCTTTTGAGAACGGGTCGCTTAGTGGAACAAAATCGATCCCTTTCCAACGTAAATCGGCGATTAATGGAAACGACTCAATTTGTTATTTCCGTTTTGCAAGCCGACGGGTTAGGTCCGAACGGGCGAGGCATAAGAGTTTCCCAAAAAGTTCGCCTGATGCACGCTTCCATTCGTTACTTTCTTTCTCAAAGCCCGGAATGGAATCCCGACTTAGGCAAACCTATTAATCAGGAAGATATGGCCGGAACTCTTCAGTCATTTTCAAGCCTAGTGATAGAAGGTCTAGCCCAATCTAGTATTCTTTTAACCGAGGAAGAGAAAGATTCGTTTATTCATTTATGGAGGGTCGTGGGTCACCTCATAGGAGTAAAACCCGAGCTTTGCCCGGAAAGTTTTTCGGACGCCCATTCGTTCGGAGAATCGATTTTTCTAGACCAAAGAAAACCGTCCGATGCGGGTAAGATTTTAACTCAATCGCTTATTGATTTTATGGAATATATGCTTCCTGGAAATCTTTTCGATAATCTGCCGCTTTACTTTATACAAACCTACATGGGTGAAGATACTTCTAAAGTTTTAGGTCTACCTTGGCCTCCCAAAGATCTGCTTGGGAACTTCCTTGAAAGAATTTTTGTGGATGCTGATTTTCATTTGGATGAGGATAGGGGATTCGGAAAACTTGTTTCCTTTTTCTCGTCTAAACTTCTATTTTCGATGGATCATTTTTATTATGACGGGAAGCGAGCCCGCTTCTGGATTCCACCGTCGTTACGGGAAAATTGGGGGGTATAAACCGATGGAATTCTTGAACAAAATTTTTTCGGATCCCGATCTTTTCGGAAGATATACTCTAGCGGAAAATATTCTGCTCTTTCTCGGAGTCATTTTTTGGGCTTATATGTATCTCGTTCTCGTGATTGCGCCGTTTAAATCCCATTTCGTAGAGATGCCCGTTTTCATTGCCTGCGGAAATATTATTTGGGAATTTCTTTGGGGTTTTGTGATTCAAGAACCGATGGGAGCCATTTTATTATGGGGATATAGGCTTGCTTTCGTTCTTGATGTCGTCATCTTCTATCATGTCATTCGATTCGGTAAAAAGCAATTGTCCTTTCCTATAAGCGACATAGGGTATCGATTCCTTTTAGCGTTTCTCGTAATTTCTTGGGGGACCTTAATTTACGCGTTCCACAAAGGGGGATACGATTTGTTTACCGGTTCAAATTCGGCGTATATTTTGAATTTATTTATTTCGGGGTTATATCCTCTTTTGTTTATTAGGATGAAAAATCCGAGTCTCTTTTCGCATCCGGTTTCTTGGGCAAAATTGGTCGGGAACGCTTTTTTTACGGTTTTCTTGTTTCTTTACTTCCCGACGGAATATTTCGTGCTGATTTTAGGTGTGCTTTGCTTCATCGCCGATTCATATTATTTAATAAATTTTAAACGATTAAGTTAATGACGCATGGCTAAGGCGAAAACCGAAAAAATTCCCTACGAGTTGGGGGAACAAATCCATGAGGATTCTTTCTCCGTCACCTACCGGGGGTTTTTTGGTTCTGTCCGAGACGCTAAAATTATTCGCGTTCAAAAAGTCGACGCAAAGGAAGCTTCCTCTTTTTATTTCGTAAACGAATTCGAACTCGGAAAGTTAGTGTCGGATTCCGGAATTTTACGACCGGAAATGATGGTAGACGTTTCCGAACGGATCTGTCTGGTTTATGAAAACGTTTCCTTCGGCCTTTTGGAAAAGCGACTCTCGGGCAGTCCTAATATCGAAATAGAGGAATTTTTGGAAATGGCCCTGTCATTATCCGAAAACCTTTTTAAACTACATTCAGTCGGAATCGTTCATAATCAAATCTCTCCCAAGGCCTTTTTTTATGACCCGGCATCTCGCGTTTCGAAACTGGCATGGCTGGGAGGTGCTTCTCTTTTACTTTCGGACAAAGGAGGGTATGTCCCTCAGCGCTATACCTTCGATTTGCTCGCATATTGCTCTCCGGAAAATACCGGACGCTTAAATAGAGCGGTCGATTCCCGTTCAGACGCTTATTCCTTGGGTGCCTTATTTTATCAGATCTTAGTGGGAGTTCCTCCATTCAATTCCGATGACCCTCTGGAATTAATCCATTATCATATTGCTCGATCGCCGGTTTCTCTCACAAAATTACGGGACGATGTACCGAGAGCCGTTTCCGATGTCGTAGACAAATTGCTTTCCAAAATGCCCGAAGAGCGATATCGCTCGCTCGAAAGTCTAACTCATGATTTAAAGAATATTAAGGAATCTTTACATTCAAAGCGAAAGCTTTCAGAATTTCTGCCCGGCGTTTACGAGCAGAGGACCGGGTTTCGTGACTCTGATCGCGTTTACGATAGGGAAAAGCAAAGAAAAACGATCGAATCCGCTATCGTTAGTGTTACCTCCGGCAAGCGAGGGGTCGTCGTAGTTCGGGGAAAATCCGGAACAGGAAAGACGACTTTGGTAGAGGATGCGATCTCCTACTTGGACATATATTCGGTTCAATTGATTCGAGGAAAGTTCGAGGAGGACAAGCGGGGCATTCCCTATTTCGCATTTAGACAAATGATGGGGGACCTTCTTCGAACGATCCTGGAGCGTAAGGAAGAGGAGATAGTACGTCTTCGGAGCTATATTAAAGAAACGTTAGGTGAAAATTTTGAAATTTTAGCCCACTTTTTACCGGATCTGGTAAACCTTCTCGGGGTTACCGATAAAGCAAGGGATCGGAAAAAAGCCAGGGATGAAAAGACCTTATTTGCAGTAGCGCTGAGGTTTTTATGCTTATGCTTCGATAAAAAGAACCCGGCCGTCATCTTGATGGATGATGTTCAGTGGGCGGATCCTGCCTCCGTTTCTTTAATCGAATTTATTCTGCAAAGTGAAGAATGGGAAGGTTTGCTATTCGTTCTGGCTAGTCGGATCGAGGAAGGGGAGTTTGCTAGTTTAAAGGGAAAGGAGCTTGCTCCAGGTCTGGAGGTCCGAGAAATAACGCTGGGTCCATTGAGTCGAGAAAGCGTACGTAAGTACGTTTCGGATAGCTTATACATAGATGCGGACGACGCGGATAAGTTGGTGGAGATATTAATATCCAAGACGGACGGTAATCCTTTATTCTTACATCAGTTCTTAAAGTCGCTTTTTCAGGATTCTTGCCTAACTTTCAATTCGACTACATCGCGTTACGTTCCGGAATGGGATCGGATTCTTCAAAGAGGCGTCACAGAAAACGTTCTCGATCTTGTTTTTGAAAGAATTGCGCGATTGCCGGAAGAGACCGCCCTCGTATTACGAGTGGGTGCTTGTATCGGTGCAAAGTTTGATCTTAGAATATTATACGATTTTTTCAAGGAAAAGCCGGACCTGCTCGCGCGCGGTATTCGAGAAAGCGTAAAGGAAGGTATTTTATTCTATCGAGAATCGGGAACGATGTTATTTCCTGCCCTACAATATATTTCGCAGGGAAAAATCGAAGAATCGGGACTTCTTTCTTCGTTGTCCGAAGTGCAGTTTCGTTTTTCTCACGATAGGATGAGTCAGGGGATTTCGGATGCTACTGAGCCGACCGAGCGCGGTATAATCCATAAGCGACTCGCGCGCATTCTAATCGAACGAGAAAAAGAGAACGGTAACGGGGCGTTGGTTCTGGAGATAGCGAGTCATCTCGTTCGATCACAAGAGTTGCGCGAAGATGAAGAAGGTAGCGAGGATTTTTTTCATTACACGGTCTTAGCAGGAAATGCGGCAAAAGCCTCCGCAGCTTACGAATCGGCTTATTCGATATTCAGGCTTCTTTCATCTCTTTTAAGAAAAAACCATTGGCGCTCCGATAGAAAAACTTCGTTTAACATTATGAAATCTTTGGCGGAATCCGCCTATTATCTATCCAAGAGGGAAGAGGCGGAGGAAATCGTTGCGGAATTACTGGTAAAAGCCGAGAATCCGATCGAGAAAGTCGACGTATATTTAATGCAGTTGGAGGTCATGAACGTTTTTAACGATCTTGAATCCGCATATAAAATCGGGGTCGACGCTTTGGAATGCCTCGGGATCCGATTTAGGGGCAAACCCGGAATCGCGGGGCTCCTATTTGAACTTCTAAAAATGATCGTTTACGGCAGAGGGAGGAGTCCCGAAAAACTCATTAATGCAAAGGAAAATAAGAACCCGCATAAAGTGGAGGCAGTTAACATTATCGTTAATTTGCTCAATTACGGAAAGCATATGGATGCTACCGTTATGGCGTATTTATATTTAAAACTTATTAATCTTACTCTTAAAGAAGGAAATTCTCCTCCTAGCTTTTTCGGATATGCCGGATTCGGTTCCGTAATCTTAGCAGGAACCGGAAACTTCGAATTATCCCTGCGATATTGGCGATTGGCGGAAGGGATTTTGGAGCGCTTCGACGCGGATCACCTTTACGGAAGATATATTTTCGGTCGCACAATCTTACTGGATTATTTTAAGCACCCTTTTCGCACTATCGTGGATTTTGCCGAAGAGTCATATCACAAATGCCTGCAGCACGGGGACTATTTATGGGCCGGTTACGCTCTTTTTTCCCAGAATATGTATCAACTTTATTCGGCGGAAAACTCCTATTCTTATAGGGAGAAGATTCGGGAAAATATAGAAAGAGGATCGAAACTCAATTACGATATTTTGAATATATTTTTATATACTTCCGAATCCTACCTGGACCGAATTGAGGGAAAGACTAACGAATCGATACGGTTCAAAGAATCAGTACTGAGTCATAAAAACTTCGAAGATTCGGTTCTTTCTCATGCCGGAAACGGTACCGCGAATTCTTGGTATGCGACTCTTATCGGGACTTCGGCGTATTTATCCAGAAATTATGTCGAAGCCGATCGTATTTTAGATAAATATAAAGAAGATGTGGAAAAATCCAGAATTCTATTCCTATATTCGGAATATAGATTTTATAAATCCATGCTGTTACTTAAATTTTCGGATTTGGGTCGAAAATTAAGATTTTCCGAAAGACTTTTTCTCAGGAATTCGCGATCTCTTTTCACTCGATGGCAAAGAATTTATCCGACTGCGTTTAGCGCTTATGCCTCCGTATTAAAGGCGGAAATTGCGGAATTCCAGGGAAAAGAAGACGCGGCTAGCGTTTATTACGAGGATGCAATTAAGGAGGCCGAGTATGAAAGCAGCGACCTTCGGAAAGCGGTCGTTTTTGAACACGCGGCCCGATGGAATATAAGAAGGGATCGTCTTTCGTACGGAAAGTTTCTTCTACAAAATTCACTCCGGCTTTACGGATACTGGGGAGCAAAATCTCTCGTGGAGTCCCTAAAGGAAGAGTTTGAAGAAGTGCTCAGAGTCTCTTCGACCGGCAAGCATTCTTTGGGAAGAGTATTATCCGATTCCATACTTGCCACTAGCTACAATCTTGATTTGAGGACGGTTTTGAAAGCTTCTCAAAGCATTTCGGGAGTAATCGAGTTAGGAGAACTCCTGCGGCAATTAGTTAGAACGATCATGGAAAGTGCCGCTGCGACTAGAGGTTTTTTGGTCCTTCCGGAAGGTAGGGAGTTATACTTGCGGGCCGGATCCGATATCGAAGAGCATGGGTTTTTGCCCAAGCCGATGACGTTGGATGATGCTGCTCACCTATTGCCTACGGAAGTCGTTTATTACTGTTTTCGATCGGGGCAAAGAGTTTTACTAGCGGACGCTTCGAAAGATCCTTTATATTCCGTAAACCCGTACGTTAGACGAAGCAAACCCAAGTCGTTATTGTGCATGCCGATTACGAAACAAGGTAGAATTCTTTGCGTTCTTTATTTGGAAAATCGTCTGACCTCCGGAATCTTCGACCAGCATAGATTGGAAATTTTGGAAATTCTATCGGCTCAAGCCGCAATTTCTTTGGAGAACGCAAAGCTTTACGAAGATATCACTTCCATGAATTCCGAATTGGAACAAAAAGTCGCGGAAAGAACGGATGAGCTGGCAAGGTCCTTAGAAATCATCCGGAAAGATATGCTATATTCGAAGAGGATTCAACGTAGTATTCTGCCCGAGCATTTCACGATACCGGGTTTACGTTACTCGGTTAGCTATTTGCCGATGGACGAGGTTGGAGGAGATTTTTACGACTTATCGGTCGTCAAAGACGGTAAATACAGATTCTTCTTAGCAGATGCGACAGGTCATGGAGTCCAAGCGGCATTGATTACTATGGCAATCAAAGGAGAATACGAGAATCTTAAGTTCAAATTCGACGATCCCGGAGAACTATTATCCGAATTAAATAATGCGATTTTAACTAAATATAAAACTCTGTATTTTACCGCAACATTAACCGACTTAGATTTGAATGAGATGAAATTGAAATATGCGTCTGCGGGACACCTTTCTCAATATTTACTTCGCGACGGAGAAACGAAGGACCTCCCTAAAACGGGGGCAATATTAGGGTTCGTAAAAGATTATCCTTATAAAAATAGCGAATTCAGCATCCGTTCAGGAGACAGGCTATATTTATTTTCCGACGGAATTTTCGAACAATTCGATTCGGATAAAATCGAATACGGCGAGGAACGATTCCTAAATTCAGTGTTATCTACGAATCAATTCGATCCGTATCGGCAGGCGGAGAAAATCATCGCGGGAGTGTATGAATTTCTGCGAGGGACTCCGGTCCAAGACGACATTACGCTTATTATCCTGAATATCGAGTAGAGATTTAAACTCGATAATTTAAAACGTAAAACCGATTCTGACCGCGAAGGGCTATCTAAAAGTTGTTAGGTTTTTTTGTTATATTCTACATTCTTATCACACTGCTGGTTGGAGCAATCTCCTCTAGATTTGTGAGAAGTTCCAAGGATTATGTTTTAGCGGGTAGGCGATTACCTCTTTTCCTTGCGTCTTCCGCATTATTTGCTACATGGTTCGGATCCGAAACGTTGATGGGTGCATCTTCCAAATTTGTGGATGGCGGGGTTTTAGCAGTTATCGAAGATCCATTCGGAGCGGCGCTCTGTCTTTCGTTAGTGGGATTATTTTTTGCCCGGCCTTTATATAGAATGAACATCCTTACCTTTGGAGATTTGTATCGAAATCGGTTCGGGAAGAAAATCGAATTTCTATCCGCGTTATTCATGATTCCTTCCTATTTCGGTTGGATAGCCGCTCAGCTAGTCGCGATGGGGATCGTTATAAATTCTCTGTTCGGTTTCGAAATGTACGTCGGAATCTTGCTCGCATCGATCGTAGTATTGATTTACACGTACGTAGGAGGAATGTGGGCGATTTCTATTACTGATTTTGTCCAAACAATTTTGATCGTAGCGGGATTAGCGGTGCTAGTTTGGGACTTAAAGGAAAAGGCCGGCGGCTTTAATACCGTTCTTTCGAATTCACAGCCAGGTTTTTTCAATTTTTTTCCACCTCTCGAATTGAAAGCCGTGCTGGCTTATATTGCCGCATGGATAACCATAGGTTTAGGCTCTATTCCTCAGCAGGATATTTTTCAAAGAGTCATGTCCTCCAAATCGGAGAAGGTGGCAGTCTATAGTTCCTATTTGGGAGCGGGCATGTACTTAACCGTCGCATTTCTACCTCTTTTGGCCGGATACTTTGCGAGAAAAGTTTATCCGGATATCGCGGTAGGAGACAGTCAAATGATCCTTCCGCAGGTAGTGTTAATTCATTCTTCTCTTTTGATCCAAATTCTTTTTTTCGGAGCCTTACTTTCCGCGATTCTGAGTACCGCTTCCGGAGCTATTCTTGCCCCGGCAACCGTCTTAGGGGAGAATTTGATTCGCCCTCTTCTTAAAGACGCCGGAGAAGACAGATTATTAAAAGTATTACGATTTTCTGTATTATTGGTCACTGCGGTTTCGACGGTAATGGCTTTGAGTGAAACGAACATTTACCAGCTTGTCGCCGATTCTTCTTCGATCAGTTTGGTTTCATTATTTGTTCCGCTTGTGTCCGCTCTTTTTTGGAAGCGTTCGACTGCGACGGGTTCGATTTTTGCTATGTTTTGGGGTACCGCGGCATGGATCGGTTTCAAATTTTGGGGCCCTGATTGGCTCCCGGCCTCCTTGCCGGGATTGGCGATCAGCTTTATGGGACAATTAATCGGAACTTTCTTTCCGATCGCAAGATTAGAACAAAGAGAATTAATTTAAGCCGATATCCGATTGCGGCCCGCCGACTTGGACTCGTAAAGTTTTTCATCCGCGATTCTTAGAAAATCTTCTACAGACTGATTCGGTTCCCTCATCGAAACTCCGATACTGACCGTCACGTTCCATGGAATTCCTTCGAACGTTTCGCTTTCGATCCTGTTACGAATTCGCTCCGCGACAAAGAGCGCTCCATCTTTCGAGGTATTCGTAAGAATTATACAGAATTCTTCCCCGCCGTATCGAGCGGCTATATCGCAATCTCTAACTAAGCCGAATAATAAGCCGCCGATTCTTGCGAGTAGTCGATCTCCTACCTGGTGTCCGAAGGAATCGTTCGTCCTTTTAAAATGATCTAAATCTAATAATAAGGCGGAGACCGGAAAATCGTATCGATTCGCCGCGGAAACCATGGTTTGCAAAGCTTCCATGAGGTGGCGGCGATTGTATAACCCCGTGAGTTGATCCTTATGAGAAAGTTCCCTAAGGTTTCGATTCGATTCTTCAAGTTCAAGCTGCAGAAAATTTCCTTTCAACCTTGCCCTTTCTACAACGACAGAAGCAAAAAGACTGCCTATGGAAAAAGCGATAATAGGGGCTAACGTGCTAAAATCAATTTCTTCATTTAACATCAGACGATATCCGAATAAAAACCAAGTAAAGTTGACCGCTATGATTGCGATATAAGTGGCGAGGCTAGAGCGTATAAAAAGGGGTAAAGTCATCAGACCGAAGCAATACGCAGAATAATCCTTAATATGCGCCAAATCAATCAAGGTGAGAGTGGTTGTCATGAATGTGGCGGTAAAACCGTAAAAATTAGTTAATATCCTGATGATACGAGAATTTGCGTTAAACGTTAAAAACAAGTAGCATATAAAGGAAATAATCGCCACTCCGGTAAACGAAGCGATATATAAAATTTGGATAATGCTCCCTTCGGGTAATCCGGGCGAAATTACATTTTGAACGATTAAAAGTAGAGAGATCAGAATGGAAGAGACGCAGAGTATTCTAACCGTCTTCCCGTTATCTAAGGCGCGAATTTCCCGAATTTGGGAGGATTTTGCTCTTAAAAAATCTTCGTTGATATAATCCCAGAGTTTCATATCCAATTACTTTGGTAGACGGAATAATGAAACGGATCATACGATCTTTAGTACATAACGATATTAATTCATAATTTTTTTCATAATGAAAGTTACGGATAGGTCGGAAAGAAATTGAACTTTCTTCTCGTCATGCTCCGTCTTGATTTTTGTCAAAAGCCTTCTAAAACCCGCGAAATCTTTCAGAGGCTTGCTTCTCCAAGGACTCACGGTGATCCGGATGTGCGATTCTTATTAATTCGTCCGCTCTTTGTCTCAGATTTTTTCCGTAAAGATCGGCAACCCCGTACTCAGTAACGATATAATGGACGTGAGCTCTTGTAGTAGTTACACTCGCTCCCGGCTTCAACATCGTGACTATCCTGGATTCTCCTTTGGAAGTGGAGGAAGGCAAGGCAACGATCGGCTTTCCACCTTCGGAGAGGGAAGCCCCTCGAATAAAGTCCATTTGTCCACCCACTCCCGAAAACTGCCTGGTTCCGATCGAGTCCGCGCAAATTTGTCCGGTTAGATCCACTTCTATTGCGGAATTGATGGCTGTGACTTTCGGATTTTTACAAATCACCGAAGTATCGTTTACGTATCCGATATCTAGCAGAACTACTTCGGGGTTATCGTCGATAAAATCGTAGAGTTTTCTTGTCCCCATGACGAAACCGGAAACGATTTTACCCGGGTGAGTTTTCTTACAGGTACCATTCACAACTCCGCTTTCGATCAAAGGTATCGCTCCATCCGAAAACATTTCGGTATGAATTCCTAAATTTTTGTGATTCGTTAAGAACGTTAAAACTGCATTGGGAATTGCACCTATGCCCATCTGTAATGTCGCTCCGTCTTCCACCAACCCGGCAATATATCTTCCGATATTTGTTTCCACTTCGTCCGGCACAGTCGCGGGGGCTTCTAAAAGCGGGGTGTCACCTTGCACGAAAGCGTCTATTTTACTTACGTGTAAAATCCCGTCACCGTGCGTTCGAGGCATATTGCGATTTACCTGCGCAATAACTTTTTTAGCGGTATCGACTGCCGCTTTTGCGATATCGACTGAAACTCCGAGAGAACAAAATCCATGTTTGTCCGGAGGAGAAACGGAAATCAATGCGACATCGATAGGAAGAATTCCTCTTCGAAATAGAGCAGGACATTCGCTTAAGAAAACGGGCACATAGTCTGCACGTCCTTCTTCCACTGCCTTCCGCATATTCGGACCTACAAAAAGAGCGTTCGTTCTAAAGCTCGCTTCGTTGCCAGGCATTGCATACGGAACCGGACCCTCGGTGTGAATGTGGACGACTTCTACGTCTTTGAGCTCGTTAGCTCTTTTCGACATTGCCTCGATCAGTAGAGGAGGAGCGGCAAAAACGCTATGAATAAAGACGCGATTGTAAGATTGGATTAACGAAACTGCTTGGTCTGCTGTGGTAAATTTTATGTTCATATTATGAAAGGGTCTACTAGACTAAATTCTAACTTTTGGGTATCGCAGCAAAGTATATTCTAAAAAAAGGATTTTTTATCCGGCGAAACTGTCAGAAAGCAAAATTTTCTCCCTTTCTTTTTTACTTTCTAAAGCGTGGTAGTATGGAGTCAACCTCTACCGTCGCCCGTCCAAAAGCCGCTCTCAGCGAACCGTTTTTGATCTTCCTTTTAGCTAGCATTCAGTTCACCCATATCATGGACTTTATGATTATGTTTCCGTTGCAGGATTATTTTTTAAAACAATTCGGAATTGATACGGCGGTATTTTCATTCGTTCTCGCATCTTATTCTTATGCCGCAGCGGCTGCCGCATTATTAGGTGCGAACTTCATCGATCGGTTTAACCGAAAATCTGCCGCAATATTTCTGTACACGGGTTTCATTTTCGGAACGATTCTTTGTGCAGTTGCAGACTCTTTTTATTTCCTCTTAACGGCGAGAATCATTGCAGGGACTTTCGGTGGAATGATTGGCGGAATAATTCTATCCATTATTGGAGATGTTTTCCCGATCGAAAGGCGGGGGCGTGCGATGGGCGCCGTGATGGGTGCATTCTCGGTCGCTTCAGTTGCGGGAGTCCCGATTGGACTTTGGATCGCTCACAAATTTTCTTGGAACTACAGTTTCGGATTCGTGGTTTCTCTAAGTCTGCCGATCTTGTTAAGCGCCATCTTTTATTTACCGAGTATTCCATCAAAGCAAGCAAAGGCACGAGCTTTGGATTTCTCTCAATTATATGCGGTTTTATCCGATAGAAATCACATTAAAGCGATAGTCTTTTTCATGTCGGTTATTCTAGGCGGGTTTGTGGTAGTCACTTCGATCGCGGTGTACATGGAAAGGAACGTGGGATTTTCAAAGCAAGACGTTCAATTAATATATTTGATCGGGGGACTTTGCACTTTTTTCTCTTCGCGGTTTATCGGAATTATGGCGGACAAATACGGGAAACATAAAGTTTTTCTAAACATGGTTCTTATAGCAATTGTTCCGATTATTGTGCTCACTCATTTGCCGAAGGTTCCCCTGCCTATTGCACTTCTAGTGACCACTAGCTTCATGGTTTTAGTATCGGGTCGGATCATTCCCGCAATGGCATTGATGACTTCGGCTGTTCGTCCGGAATTGCGAGGAAGTTTTATGTCGGTGAGTTCCGGTTTGCAAAGTATTGCAACAGGGTTAGGTGCAACGATTGCCGGATTTGTCTTGATCACACTTCCTGACGGATCCTTTGCAAGGTTTGATATCGTCGGTTATTTGGCAGTTGGTTTCAATTTAATCGGACTTTATCTTTCGCGCAAGGTTAAGATCGTTTCCTAAAATATCACCGACCTCGTACCAACTTGCCGGGAATTTCGTAAAAAATTTCGGACATTTCTTGACTTTTTTATGAGACAGAATACGTTCTGGCTACACGTAAAAGGAGGTGGTTTAGTTGAGTAGCGATAGTTGCAGCAAGAAAATGACCTGTGAGGTGGCTGAGCAATAGCCCAAGCCGCTTGCAAAGGCCCTCTAGGACCTATTGCAATACCATCAGACCACTGGCCTTTCTGAGCTCTAGAAATTGGTCACTTCTAGGCATTTTCGAATTCGTTTTGAGATCGAAGTATGCAGACGCTCAGAAGGTTTTAGTCCCTTTATTCAGTTCCTAAATATTCAATTTTACTAATTTTTCTTTCGAGAAACGATAAATTTTATTCTGATTGTTCTTCTTTTGGATTTTGAAAGTTTCCGCTGGGTGTCATAGTTCCTACATATGGGGGACCCTTTTTCTCGCCTTACCTGAAATATCTACCTGCTCCTAGTACTGGAAGATTTCGAAACGCTAGTATTCTGCCTTGAAATTTACTCGCAGAGAAGAAAACTGGCGAACGGATCTTCGAGAATGAAGCGTGCTTTAATTTTATCTGGCGGCGGGGCTCGGGGAGCATATCAGGCAGGAGTCCTGAAATATCTAGAGGAGATTCGCTTCAAGCCGGACATCGTTTGCGGAACTTCTGTAGGAGCTATTACAGCAACGGCGATGGGATGCGGTTTAAACGCCAAACAGATCGTCGATCTCTGGAAATCAATTGAAGTCCAAAAGGTAATGAAGTACTCCATTTGGAATGATTTTGTAGATCTTATTTTTAGGCGATTCTCTCCGCTAGCTGATACGACCCCTCTCAAATATCTTTTATATTCCCATTTGGACTTCCGAAATCTTCGAAAAAGTCCGATTCAAGTCATTATTACCGCCGTTAATATTTTAACTGCCGAGCTTGTTTTCTTTCGTAATAAAGATATCGATATTGAGCACGTAATGGCTTCTTCCGCCATCCCGCTTATATTTCCTTGGCAATACGTTGATGGGAAGCCTCATTGGGACGGTGGCATTATGGCAAATACACCAATCCTACCTGCGGTAGAACGAGGAGCCACGGAAATAGTTGTAGTTCTGCTTTCGCCTGTCGGAGGCGTTAATATGCCGTTACCGCGAAGCAGAAGAGAGGGGTTAGAAAGAGTATTCGAATTATCGTTGATCGGCTCTTTCCAAACCGTTATGTCGAATCTACAATACGAGAAAAAAAAGCGCAGAAGAGGAAAGAAAGGCTTCTTTCAAGAATCGGTTTTTTCTTTTGCCGAAAAGGAAGAAATTAAAATTCGAGTCATCGGACCGAGAACTTCCTTAGGGTTTGGAAGTATTTTAAATTTCTCGCAAGTTCAAGCTGATTACTTAATTAGCCGCGGGTATGAAGACGCAAAAGTCCAATTCGGGGAAGATTAAGCAAACATGTTAGAACTAACCGCTCAAAACGGAAATTTTTACGATTCCGAAGGCTTCCTACTTCAATTGAGAGGAGTGAATCTTTCCGGAAGCTCGAAAGTTCCGTTTCGCCCGGATGGAACTACGCACTTCGACCAAAGCCTGACTTTCTACGACCATAGAAACGTATCCTTTGTCGGGAGACCCTTAGAAGAAGCGCAGGCCAAAGAACATTTCGATCGTCTCAAGAAATGGGGCTTTAACTTTTTACGATTCTTAGTTACGTGGGAAGCGATTGAGCACAAAGGACCGGGTAAATACGACCTCGCCTATTTGGATTATGTGGAACGGATGGTGGCCCTAGCCGAGAAAAAAGGCTTTTATATTTTCATAGATCCCCACCAGGACGTTTGGTCTAGATTTACGGGGGGCGACGGTGCTCCCGGCTGGACGTTGGAAGAAGTCGGAATGGACATCGGTAAAATTCGAGATTCGGATACCGCTATCGTCCATCATCACCAGGGTAGAAATTACGAACGGATGTCGTGGCCTTTGAATTATCAAAAATACGCGTGCGCTACGATGTTTACCCTTTTTTTTGGGGGAAAAACATTCGCTCCACACTTGATGATTCGAGGAAAAAACGCGCAGGAATTTCTCCAGGATCATTATTTCGAATCTATTTGCAAACTTGCGAAGAAATTAGTAAAGTATAAAAATGTAATAGGCTTCGACTCATTGAACGAGCCTTCGCCGGGATGGATCGGAAAGAAGAATCTTGGAGAATTTTCCGGATTTGGATTCGGCAAAGTCATCACAACCTCGCCGTTTCAAGAAATGTTTCTTTCGGAAGGCAGATCTTTAAATGCGAATAATTCATATATGTTGGGATTCGCAGGAATCAACTTCGGAAAAACGAGACTGAATTCTCATAGGACTCCCCTTTGGAAGAAAGGAAATCGATGTGTTTGGCATGATCACGGTGTTTGGGATTATGATCCTAACGGAGCTCCCATGCTTCTTAAATCAGATTATTTTTACAAGTATCGAGGAAGAAAAGTGGAGTTCTTTCCCGAGTATATGACTCCTTTTATAAAACAATTTAAGAAACGAATTCAATCGGTCCAAAAAAGATTTTTCATTTTTATAGAAAGCGATCCTACTCGCTTGGAAATGGAATGGAAAGAGGAAAGCAGAGGAGAGCAAAGCGGCGTTGTAAATGCAACCCATTGGTACGACGCCTCCGTATTAATGTTTAAACGTTTTATGCCGTGGTTTGGGATTCATGTTTTTAAACAAAAACCGGTATTCGGCAAAAAGAACGTTCAAAGTGCTTATGAAGATACGGTAAAGATGATCAAAGAAATGTCTTTGAAAAAAATGGGAAATTGCCCTACGGTTATCGGTGAGACCGGGATTCCTATGGATCTTAACGGGAGAACGGCTTTTTTAAATAAGGATTATGAACCTTTAAAATCGGCCTTAGATCGCATGTTGATTCCTTTAGAAAAGCAATTTGTGCATTATACTTTATGGAATTATACTCCCGATAATACCCATAGTTTGGGCGACAGATGGAATCAGGAGGATTTATCTCTCTTCTCCCTGGATACTCCCTACGATATCGATACTGACGGAGGAAGGGCCGTCCTAGCGTTTTCTAGACCGTATCCGATTCGGACCAAAGGAATTCCTGAAGCTATCCACTTTGATATGGAAAAATCCTTGTTTAAATATTCTTTCCGTAAAGACGGAGAAGAATTGCCCGGAACTGAAATTTTCTTACCGGATATTCACTATAAAAAAGGATTCGAAGTTTTAGTGAACGCCGGAACGTTTAAATTTGACTCCAAAAGAAGGCTTTTATCATTTAAGGGAGAAAAGGGAATTTCCCATTATGGCATAACCGTTCTACCGTCCAAAAAATAACTTTCCAGAAGGAAGGGAGGCGGTAAAATGGCGAAGTTTAAACTACTTAAAAGAACCAAAAGCAGAGGTTTTACATGAAAAAACTATCCTTCGTTATTTTCCCCGCGCTTGTCCTCGCAGTACTTGCTTCCTGTGGTGGCCCGAAGGTTAGCCAAGCGGAATGCGAACCCGTAGTGAACGACTTATTCAAGAATCTTACCGAAGGTAAATCGACTGAAGAAATCGAAAAATTAAATTCACTGCGTCCTTCTCTTGCCCCTATGTTGCTCAAAGAGTGTATGTCGGGTAAGTATGAATTAAGTTGTCTTAAGTCAGCGAAGGATATCCAAGCCCTCGCAGTCTGTAAGAAATAAGTTTTATTTCAAATATCTAGGGCCCTTCCCACGAAGGGTTCTGGGTATTTCATCTCTTTCACATATACCTCTTAATCTTCTTTCAAAAGAAAAAATCCTCTTTCTTCCGTATAGCAGCCGTGCTCTCGATAAGGCCCCGATGGGAAGAAGTGAATTCGCTGTGCATACCGAATTCCGTTTTCAACGCATTTTAAACAGATATCCCAGCGGATGGCCCAATCGCATTCTTCCTTTCGGAAGGCAGGTAAAACCCTTAATAGCGGTTTTGATTCAGGTGTTTCCTTGGGAAAGACATTCGTAGGGGAAGATCCGACTTGCTCGAAGTCCAGAAGAAGAATTACAATAAGTAACAAGCCGAATTTTGCGTTTAGGGATGTCATCGAGTCGCTTCGTATACAATATCGGTTATTTTATTCGAAACCTCTTTTTCTTGGTGGATTTTCTCGTACTAGAATCATAGAGTTTTTCAAAGAAAGTAGTTTTCTTCGAGTTCCGAAGGATCTATTTTCAAAACGAGGAAATCCGGATGATATTTGTGCAAAGATTTCTACCTTATTATATTCTGCTGATCATTTCTATTCTTCCATCGAGTCTCTCTGCTTTCGATCATAAACATACTGACTGGGATGCCTTACTAAAGAGGCACGTGAGAAAGGGGCTAGTAGATTATGTCGCATTTAAGAAAGACATTTCATCCCTGGATACATATCTGAAGAATTTAAGTTCGGTAACTCCGGCCGAATATTCTAAATTCAATGAGCCAGAAAAGCTTACATTTCTCATAAACGCCTACAATGCATTTACCGTAAAACTGATCTTGGATCATTTTCCTGTAAAAAGCATTAAGGAGATCGGAAGTCTACTTTCAAGTCCGTGGAAGCGGGAATTTTTCGAACTGCTGGGGGAACGTAGGAACTTAGACTGGATCGAACACGTAAAGCTTCGAAAGGATTTTAAGGAACCTCGAATCCATATTGCGATCAACTGTGCTTCCTTGGGATGCCCCCCTCTTTTGAACGAATCATTCAAATCAGACCACGTCAAAGACCAATTGAGCAAGATTTCCAGGGCTTTTTTGAAAGATCCTAGTAGGAACTATTACGATTCTCCCGAGAAAACTCTCTATCTCTGCAAAATCTTTGATTGGTTCAAAGAGGATTTCACTCGGGATGGGGGCAGCCTGATCGACTTTTATAATAAAAATAGCGATTCCGCAATTCCCTCTGGAGTTTCTATCAAATTTAAAGATTATGACTGGAGCTTAAATAAGATTCCATAGGCGATTTTTTTTAGAAAAACTTCCTCTTCTTGGAAAAACCTTTTTCCTTAGGTGTTAAAAAAATTGAACGCATAAAAACACCGGAGGTGAAAGGGATCTGAAAAAGGAGCGAACGCTTGTTGGGGTCGGAAATGACTTGAATTAGGTTTTCCAGCTAGGATTATTGCTGAATGGAGTCCCGGAAAGTTTTTATGGAAACCCTTTATAGGGAATCCAGCGGGAGAATTTTTGATTTCCTATATAAATATACGGGAAATCCAGAGGTTGCCTCTGACCTAATGCAGGATACTTTCCTTAACTTCTTTAAGAAGTACGCTGATTCTGATCTCAATCGGGAACAATCCCTTAAACTTCTATATACGATAGCTAGAAATCGTTCGATTAACCATGCAAAGAAATTTTCCACCGTACGGGAAGCCGGAACGGAGGATATGGGAGTCTTTCAGGAAGAAGGTCCGACATTTGTTCGTAAAGCGGAACTCTCCGACTTGGAAGCAAGGCTCAAGGATTGCCTGAGTGCGCTTCAAGAGGACGAGAGATATGCGATCGTTTTGAAGAATATTGAAAATTATACATTAACGGACATTGCCGAAGTAATGGGGATTTCCGTTGCTACGGCTTCGCGTTTGGTGGTTCGAGCTACGGGGAAGCTTTTAGAAATTGCTAAGGAACGCCAGATACTTCCCGGAGCATGATGTGTAGAGATATTAGAGAGAAAGAGTTGGAGAGAATGGACGAAGAGCTGGAAAAAAGAATAAGGGAAGCGATTGAAGGTGGAGCAAATGATTTAACTCCGTCGATCGATATGTTGAATTCTCTTATTGCCAAATCTTGGGGAGATCAGCCTCTAACAAATTCCTCTTTCGAAGAGATTTATAAAAAGGCGGCATCGACAAACGTAAAAATATTTAGGAATAAAGCCTGGTATTTTCTTGCAGCGGCCGTCATTCTTATTACCCCTTTACTTTTTCTTTTTAGAAGCGGGAAAGCTTTCAAGCAAACGCCTGCGGATTCTTCCATTCTTGTAGTCCAGATAAACGGCAAAGGTTATCTTTCCGCAACGGGCTCAAATGATCGGTTAGCTCTTAATGAAGGCGAGAATGTGGGGAAAGGGCAAGTGCTTTCTACGGATCGCAATTCAATCCTTTCTCTTTCAGTCGCAAAGGGGGAAGCAATACTTTTAGATCCTGAGACTGACTTCGAAGTAGTAGACGGCCAAAAGAAAACGTTTCGATTGCACTCGGGAAAACTTCTCGCACACATTCACAAGAATCTTAAAAAAGAGGATTTTAAAATTCTTACTCCGAACGGAATTGTTGAAGTTAGGGGTACGAAATTTTCTGTAACGGAAAGCGCAGAGTTCGGAACTCAGGTTTCAGTATTAGAAGGTAGAGTGGCCGCTATCCGAGGTAGCGAAGAGGATAAGGGTGAGCAGGTGTTGGAACCTGGCCAGAGGATTCGTCTAAATTCTAAAGGCTTCCAGAGATCCTTTCTAACTTCCTCCGAATTAACTGAGCTAAGCGAGGAATTTACCCGGTTGAAGGTTGAAGAGATCCCTCGAGACACTACAAAATCGTTTTCGACAAAAGACGAACTTTTTAAGGAATACCAGAGATTTGAGAGAGTGGTTTTGACTGATAAAACTTCGTTAGAAGGAGTCATCATCGATATGGATGGAGATTTTCTATATCTTCAGACGCTCCAAAAGGAAATTCGGATCCCTAGAGATAGTGTTCAGGAAGTGATTCAAGTTCGATAAATAAGAAATATTTTTGACACGGGGTAATTTCCCCTGGAAGCTACCTAAGAAGGGAATTGCAATGCCGGAAGAAACCCCTAGTACATCTCATAAGCCCTCTAGATATAAGAGACACCTTGCTAATTACCTTATAGATAAGGATTTTCAATTACGATTCTTCCTAAACTTTTCTTTGCTCTTTCTGCTGGGATTATTTCTCACCTTAGGATTTCTCTTTTGGACTCATTCCACAAAGTATGATAAAGGTGTCGTTTTTCGGCTCCGGGAAGATACGGTTAAAGTCTATCAAAAAGGGTTCGAGTTCGTGAATGGTGAAGAGAAGGAAAAATTTGTCGAACGGGACATCGCTCTTCCGGATTACGATCATAGTTTAGATATGTTCACCATTCAGTTTAGAGGGATCCTTTTATTCTCACTTTTATACTTGTTTCTCTCGGCAATATTTGTGATCGTCTACTCCCATAAAATGGCAGGACCGATTTATAATATTAAAAAGAACTTAAGATCCTTGTTAGACGGAGAACCTGTCGAAAGAATAAGGTTGCGCCAGGGGGACGAATTTCAGGAATTGGCGGATTTATTAAATAAAGTGATCGATGAAAGGATGCATGGTAAAAAGTGAGGAATGAACGGGCTGAAGGTCCTATATTTTCACTTTCTTTAGATATTCTTTATTCTTTATTTTCCCGATTCGTTTTCCAAAAGATAGAACTTAATCCGTGGACGTTTGAGAAAACAAAGTGATTGATCCGATCACCCCTACCCAAACTACTCATATCTTTCACCTGAAGGATTCTCGCAGAATGAAAGTTGTGAAGGATCAGAGCGTAAATCTAATCTTAACCTCACCACCGTACCCGATGGTCCAAATGTGGGACGACCTCTTTAAGCAATGGGACGTTAAAGTAAAGAGACTTCTCTTGGAAAATAAAGCGAGTGAAGCCTTCGAGAGAATGCACTTGCAACTTGATGCAGTTTGGAAAGAGAGTTTCCGCGTATTGAAAGAAGGCGGGATTCTTGTTATTAATATTGGCGACGCGACTCGTAGTTTTAAGCAAGAATTTCAGTTATTTTCAAATCATTCTCGAATTCTTCAATCCTGTCATAAGCTAGGCTTTAATTGTCTTCCCGATATTCTATGGCGAAAGCAAACGAATTCCCCGACTAAATTTATGGGATCTGGAATGTTTCCAGTGGGCGCTTACGTAACTTATGAACATGAATATATTTTAATTTTCCGAAAAGGGAGCAAAAGAATTTTCTCGAAGGCGGAATTAGAACTTCGACGTGAGAGTGCTTTTTTTTGGGAAGAACGGAATAAATGGTTTTCCGATATATGGGAAATTAAAGGTGAAAAACAGATTGTAAAAGGTGTAGGAACAACTACAAGAAACAGAACGGCTGCTTTTCCCCTCGAATTTGCTTACAGATTGGTGAATATGTTATCGATAAAAGGGGATATAGTTTTGGACCCTTTTGTCGGGACTGGAACAACTTCTTTAGCAGCGGTATTGACAGCTCGAAATAGTATAGGGTTTGATATCGATTCCGGGATATTAGAAATTGGGAAGTTGAGAATTGAGAATTCGATCAAAATATCTTCCGAAATTTTAGGTCGGAGATGGCGTGAACACGCGGATTTCATCGCCCGGCGTATTCGAGAAGGAAAAAATGCGGTCCATATTAATGAAAATTATAATATAGGTGTAGTGACTGCTCAAGAGAGGACTCTCAAATGGGAAAGTGTGCATTCGGTTGATCGTAAAAATCATTTATCCTACACGGTAAATCATGTTCCTTTCGAACCCAAAAAGGGAAAAAATTGTTGAGTTAATACTTCATGGACTGCTATTTTTTTTGAAAATTATAACTTAAAGTTTACTTCTCTTCGTGCGGGTTTATTGCAATGAACAAATTAAGAAGGTAATCCATATGAAAGTTCGCGCAGTTGGTCAGCAATTAATTACGAGTTTCTGCATAGGGTTAGCAATGGCAATTTCGCCAATCGAGCCGGCCGAGGAAATTAGTGTGGTCCTTTTCGTCACCGGCGAGGCTTTTTATATTCAGAATGGCAAAAGAAGCGAAGTAAAAAAGAATATAGTTCTGAAAAAGCAAGATCAAGTTGAAACGATCAGGGGTAAAGTAGATCTGCAGATCGGGTCAAGCTCGGTTATCAGGATATCGCCATATACTAAAATTCAAATTTCGGAACTTTCATCGTCGGCAAAGGAAAATAAGTCAACGATCGACCTTGTTTCGGGAAAGGTTTTCGCGAAAGTAGATAAAAGTTCGAAAAAGGAAAACTTTGTAATTACATCAGCTTCCTATACTGCAGGTGTCCGTGGTACCCAATTTGTTATTGGCGAAGAATCGGAGCAGATACGTGCAAGTAATCCTGATCACGAAGATTCAAATATTCCAAATGGTATTTTTGTAAAAGAAGGAGAAGTAGGCGTTTCGACTGATTCCAATAACACGACGTCCGTCCATTCAGACGAAGAGATAGTCATTTCTCCTACAGGATTATTAAAACAACCTTTGCAAGCTTTTATGAAGGAAAAAATGAAAATTATTGATGAATTTCGTAGAATGAAAGATGAAAATTATAAAATGCTTAAAGATCAAATTTTGAAGAACCAAGAATTGCTGCATAATGCCAATACGAAGGTAAATCAGGAGTAAAAAATCTCCATTCAAAGATTTTGAGAAATTTCTTCGCGCAACAGAATAAAATAATACCTGTTATCGTTATGCATTCGATAGCTACATTTCGGGGCGAACAAAGGCAGACCATTGCGGTGCGACGTCATAATAGCCCATCTACAGTTTTAATTCCTGCACGAATATGGGAAAAGGTTTGGTTGAGATGGAACGGCAGCTTTTCCGAATATCTTGAATACTTGTTATCGAAGTACAGATTATCGCTGCACCTTAAAGAAGATCTTTGTAAAAATCGGCTCCGAGTTACGTTTCAGGATAGGGGATTGAATTTAATTCGCTATAGTTATCGGCCATTTGAAGAAGATTATCAAGAATTAAAAACCTTATCTCTTGCTCACGGAGTTTCAATTAATCTCCTTATCGTTTATTTAATTGAAATGGACCAAAATTTCATTTGGCAGAAAGTTTTATCTTTATTTTGGAAAGGTAAAATGCCTCCCCAACCGAGAGTTTCCATTTTTTATAGAGAGGTCGACTTTTTTCACAAGCAAATGTCGATAGCGAGTATGTTCGAACCGACCGTATTCTATTTGGCAAGGGGGGCAATTTCATGGTCGATTCTATGAATTTCTTAGTGGAGCTTCGTTTTTCCAATTAACCATTTTTTTTAGCTTGAACAAATCAAGATATCTTGATATCAGGAAAAGGTGGGTAAAAGTAGCGGGATGCTTGATTTGGAAAGTTTAAACGCTTCACAGCTCGCCGAAAAAGGATTGGCGGATCTTACGGTTCAAACTGATTTCCAGTATAATGCGAATTCGCCATCTAGGGAGATCCTTAATGCGTTAAAAGCGGTCTCAGATGAAACTAGAATTAGACTATTATTGGTTCTGTCGATTGCACCATTCAATGTTCAGGAAGTGACCGAAGTTATGGGAATGGGCCAGTCTAGAATTTCCCGCCATTTGAAAATATTGGCCGATGCTGGATTTCTCCATTTTCAGAGAGAAGGCTCATGGGTTTATTATAAAGTAAAAGATCCGACAGTAGGGAATAATTTCCAAATTCGAATTTTCAATATTCTGATGTCACATGAAAGAGACTTGACTTACTCGGTAAGGGATATCGAAAAAGCAAAGGAAATATTAAAGCAGAGGGATCTTAAAACCACTCGTTATTTTGATTTTGTTGCAAAGGATTGGGAAAATCTGCAACAGGATGTCTTAGATCCTCTGCTTTATAGAAAGAAAATTCTTCAGCTATTACCCGACTCGCTGTGTAGGACCTTCGACTTAGGATGTGGCCCTGGGGGGTTAATACCATATCTTCTAACTAAGAGCCAGGAAGTTATAGGTATTGATTCGTCTGAAAGTATGATTCGAGAAGCAACCCTAACTTTTCTGAATAATCCAAAAGTAAATTTTATTGCGGCAGATCTTGAAATGCTACCCGGAGAGTTAGAGAATTCCTCTGATGCGGTAGTAGCTTCGATGGTTTTACATCATATTTCTAATCCGCCTAAGGCGATGAAAGAAGTGCACCGAGTTCTCAAAGATGGCGGAACCTTTTTAATCGTAGATCTGAAAAAACATAGTCAAGAGTTTATGCGCGATAATTTTGCAGATCTATGGTTAGGTTTCGAACCGGAACTCTTAAGCGATTGGCTAGAAGATTCCGGTTTTACAATTGAATCCGTGCAAGAAATTGAATCTCAGAAATACTTCAAAGTATTAATTATTAAAGCTAAGAAAAAAGGAGGACTTTAATGTCCACTGCAGCACAAGAAAAAGGTTTAGACTATAAGGTTAAGGATATCTCACTCGCCGATTGGGGGCGCCAAGAGATTATTCTGGCGGAAAAGGAAATGCCGGGTCTGATGGCATTACGTCAAGAATATAAAGGGAAACAACCACTGAAAGGGACTCGTATTGCTGGTTCTCTGCATATGACAATTCAAACGGCCGTTTTAATCGAAACTCTGACTGAATTAGGAGCGCAGGTTCGTTGGTCATCATGTAATATTTTTTCGACGCAAGATCATGCTGCTGCTGCGATTGCGAAATCAGGCGTTCCGGTATTTGCGTGGAAAGGAGAAACCGAAGAAGAATATTGGTGGTGCGTTGAGCAGACTTTATTTTTTGAAAATGGAACCGGTCCAAATATGATTCTGGATGATGGTGGCGATCTAACCATGTATATTCATGAGAAATATCCCAAACTTCTTGAAAACATCAAAGGAGTTTCTGAAGAGACGACTACCGGTGTGAAAGGGCTCGAGAAACTTTTAAAGAAAGGTGAATTAAAAATTCCGGCAATCAATGTCAACGATTCGGTGACTAAATCAAAGTTTGATAATCTTTATGGATGCAGAGAATCACTTGCGGACGGTATTAAAAGAGCTACCGATATCATGCTTGCGGGTAAAGTTGCTTTGGTTTGCGGATATGGCGATGTCGGCAAAGGGTCCGCTGCTTCTTTAAGAAACTTTGGAGCGCGCGTAATTGTAACTGAAATCGATCCTATTTGTGCGCTACAAGCCGTTATGGAAGGATATCAAGTCCTTCGTGTAGAAGATGTAATTGAGACGGTCGATATTGTAGTAACTTCGACAGGCAACGATGACATCATCACACTTGAGCATATGAAGGCGATGAAAGACGGTTCAATTCTTTGTAATATTGGCCACTTCGATACGGAAATTCAAATGGCGCGTTTAAATTCCGAAAAAGGTGTTACCAAATTGGAAATCAAGCCGCAAGTCGATAAGTATACGTTCCCTGACGGAAAGGCTATCATAGTTCTTGCAGAAGGACGTCTAGTAAATCTAGGCTGCGCGACTGGACACCCATCGTTTGTAATGTCCTGTTCATTTACGAACCAAGTATTGGCTCAAATCGAACTTTGGAATAACAAGTATGAAATAGGTGTATATCGTCTACCCAAGAAATTGGATGAGAAAGTTGCCGCCTTGCATTTGGAGCAGCTTGGTGTTCGTCTTACGACCTTAAACGCGAAACAAGCGGAATACATAGGCGTACCAATCGAAGGACCTTATAAACCGGAGCATTATCGGTATTAATCGGTAAAAGTACGAAACGGGTAGGTGAATTTTGGCATATGTCGTTACTGAACCTTGCGTAGGGTGTAAGTATACTTACTGTGCCGCTGCCTGCCCGGTGGAAGCATTTCGGGAAAGCGAGAACCTTGTTCTAATTGATCCGGACGTTTGTATCCATTGTAACGACTGTTTGCGGGAGTGTCCCGCAAACGCGATTTTCCCCGAGGATGAAGTCCCACCGATCTGGAAGGATTGGATTTTAAAAAATGCGGTGGAGTCGAAGTTCCTACCTGTCATTCGTGAGTTAAAAAGACCTTTATTAAAAGAACCGTGCAATACTAAATCATTATGAAAAAAAAATTCCCGGCATATACAAATTCAAAAGCTAAAGAACTGATTACTCTGTTGCAAGAGAGAATTCTTGTCTTGGACGGTGCAATGGGCACGATGATTCAACGGCATAATTTGGACGAGACGGCGTATAGAGGAGAACGGTTTGCAAATCATACTTCTTCCTTAAAAGGAAATAATGATCTACTTGTGCTTACCCAGCCGGACATAATTGAAAGTATCCATTTGGAATTTTTGCGGTCCGGCGCTAATATAATAGAAACAAACACATTCAATGCAAATAATATTTCCCAAGCGGATTATGCGATGGAATCCATTGTCGACGAGCTTAATCGTGCCGCAGTTAAGGTAGCTAAATCCGCTATTCAAAAATTCAAACTGCAAGAACCGAGTCGCCCGGTTTTCTTAGCCGGGGCCTTTGGACCTACAAATAAAACGCTTTCCCTCTCCCCGGATGTAAATGACCCAGCATTTCGCGCCATTACCTTTGACGAATTGGTAGAAACCTTTTATGAACAAGTAAGGGCTCTCGTTGAAGAAGGCGTGGATTTACTTCTTCCCGAAACAAATATCGATACGCTTAATCTTAAAGCTGCGATTGTCGCTATAGAAAACGTATTTGAAGATCTCAAAGTGAGGCTACCGGTTTCTCTATCCGTGACGATCACAGACGCATCTGGTCGAACGCTTTCCGGACAAACTATCGAGGCCTTCTATAATTCCGTTTATCATGCAAATCCGTTGTCGGTTGGAATCAATTGCGCGCTAGGTGCCGCGGAAATGAGACCGTATATCGAAGAACTTTCTAGAGTCGCAGACTGTTTTATAAGTTGTTATCCGAATGCAGGACTACCTAACGCATTCGGAGGCTACGACCAAACTCCGGAAGAATTCGGAAAATTCTTAGGAGAATTTTCAGCGGCTGGCTGGTTGAATATCGCCGGCGGGTGTTGTGGAACTACTCCGGATCATATCGCGGCAGCAGCAAAAGCAGTTGTCGGTAATCCGCCTAGAATAATACCTACGATTGCGGATTTTACTAGATTGTCTGGACTAGAACCTTTAAATCTTACACCGGATAAAGGATTCATAATGGTAGGTGAAAGAACGAATGTTACCGGATCGCCAAAGTTTAAAAAACTGATTTTGGATGGAAATTTCGAAGAAGCCGTTGCGGTCGCTTTACAGCAGGTCGAAGCAGGCGCAAATATAATAGACATAAATTTTGATGAAGCTTTGCTTGATGGCGAAGCTTCCATGACTCAATTCTTAAACTTAATAGCGGTAGAACCGGATATCGCAAAAGTACCGTTCATGGTCGACAGCTCTAAGTGGTCCGTGTTGGAAGCTGGACTAAAGTGTATTCAAGGTAAGCCGATCGTGAATTCCATTTCTTTGAAAGAGGGAGAGGAAAAGTTTCTAGCTCAAGCTCGTCAAGTTAGGAGATATGGCGCAGCAGTTATAGTCATGGCGTTTGATGAGCAAGGGCAGGCGGCAAGTAAGGATGAGAAGGTCAGGATTTGCAAGCGAGCTTATGAATTATTAATCAACGAGGCAGATTATTCTCCGTCAGACATTATTTTCGATCCGAATATTTTGACTGTCGGGACCGGAATCGAAGAGCATAATAATTATGCGGTCGATTTTATTGAAGCGATTCGCGAAATTAAAATAAAATGCCCCGGAGCAAAAATTAGCGGTGGATTAAGTAATATCTCCTTTTCTTTCCGGGGCAATAATCCCGTTAGGGAGGCAATGCATGCTGCCTTTTTATATCATGCAATTCAAGCAGGTTTAGATATGGCCATCGTAAACGCTGGTATGCTTGCCGTTTACGAGGAGATACCTAAGGACCTGCTGGAACTCGTCGAAGACGTACTTTTAAATCGCAGACCGGATTCAACGGAGCGACTAATCGATTTTGCGGAAACTGTTAAAGCCGGCGATAAGGTCGATAAAAAAGAAGACGTATGGAGATCCGGTTCCGTTGAACAACGTCTTGAGCATGCTTTAGTTAAAGGAATTGTTGAATTCATTGAGCAAGATACGGAAGAGGCTAGGGTAAAATACGACCGACCGTTGAGTGTTATTGAAGGCCCGATGATGGACGGGATGAGAGTTGTCGGTGATTTATTCGGCTCCGGAAAAATGTTTCTTCCGCAAGTAGTAAAAAGCGCTCGTGTTATGAAAAAGGCAGTGGCGTATCTTTTGCCGTTCATGGAAGAGGAAAATAAAAGGCAGGCTCAAGTTTCGCAAAAACTAAAATTTCTAATTGCGACTGTAAAAGGTGATGTTCATGACATCGGTAAGAATATCGTCTCCGTGGTGCTTGCCTGCAATAACTACGAGGTGGTAGATTTAGGGGTGATGGTTCCTTGCGAAAAAATATTAGAGGAAGCTAAAGCACAAAAAGCGGATATAATCGGCTTATCCGGGTTGATCACTCCATCTCTGGATGAGATGGTATATGTTGCTTCCGAAATGCAAAGAACCGGTTTTACCGTTCCGTTGCTCATAGGAGGAGCTACTACAAGTTCGGCACATACTGCGGTAAAAATAGCTGAAAAATATGATCATCCTGTCGTTCATGTTATTGATGCTTCGCGAGTCGTAAATGTTGTAGGGAAGCTATTGAACCCATCGTTGCGAGACGAATATGTTGAACAAATTAAATTAGATCAGAAATCACAACGTGAGATTTATTTCAATACTAGAAGCGAGCGAAAATTAGTTTCAATCGAGGAAGCAAGGGAGAACAGATTTATTTCGGATTGGAATGCGATTACAATTTCAAAACCGAATATCACCGGAGTGAAAGTCTTTGATGAAGAGATTTCATTAGAAACTTTAGTTCCGTATATTGATTGGTCACCTTTCTTTCAGGCCTGGGAATTAAAGGGTCGCTTTCCGTCTATATTAGAAAGTGAAATTTATGGAAAGCAGGCGAAAGAATTATACGAAGATGCGCGTAGGCTTTTGGAAGATATCGTTAAGAATAAACGTTATAAAGCGAAGGGTGTGATTGGTATTTTTCCTGCCAATAGCGTTGGCGATGATATTGAAGTTTATGAAGATGAAACGAAATCAAAGATTCTCTGTGTTTTTCATACGCTTCGTCAGCAGATTTCGAAAGAAGATAAGCAGGAGCCGAATTATTGCTTGGCCGATTTCATCGCTCCCCAGGAAACCGGGTTGACCGATTATATCGGCGGTTTTGCAGTTACGTCGGGGCATGGGGTCGAAGAGTTTGCGAAGATCTTCGACTCAAAATTGGATGATTATAACTCAATTATGGCGAAAGCTTTAGGAGATCGGCTGGCGGAAGCGTTTGCCGAGTATATGCATCTTAAAGTTCGAAAGGAATATTGGGGGTATGCTTCCGAAGAAAATCTTCCTGTAGAGGATCTTATTCGGGAAAAATATCAAGGTATTCGTCCTGCCGCTGGTTACCCGGCAAGTCCGGACCACACGGAGAAGCGTACTCTGTTTGATCTTTTGCAGGTTGAAAAAAATACGGGTATAACCTTGACGGAGCATTTTGCTATGTGGCCTGCAAGTTCCGTAAGTGGACTGTATTTTGCTCACCCTGATTCAAAATATTTCGCCGTAGCAAAAATTAATCGCGATCAGATTGAGGACTATGCTAAGCGCAAAAATACGAGTGTAGCTGAAATTGAAAGATGGCTTTCACCCAATTTAGCTTATGATCCCAAAGAAGTCGTTCCTACCGTCTAATAAAAAGGAGCGATTTGACGATGGTAGAAGTTCCTACAAAGATATTGGAGACGCATGCAGAATTTTCGGAAATTTGTTATCCAAATTCGGAATTCTCATTCCATCCTTGGTTAGCGTCGGAAATTCGAAAGAGAATCGGGGGATCCGTAGCTTCCCTAAGAGCTATCGAGTGGGCTTGTGAGGATCACTCATGTCCAATAAATGAAACTTGGATTGAGGTTTTTGCAGAAGATCAGGGGCAATTGCTGAAGACGATTCGGATTTCGAGGAAGAAGCATCTTATTAATAAGTTAGATTTGAAACTCTCGTTTGAAAAACAGGGCTTGTAGGAACTTCGACGATATCCAGGAGAAAAAGGAATAAACCTGCTTCCCTTCTAAGCCGGTAAAAAATGTAGTAACTAAGACAAATTCCTCGTTTCCATCATTTAGGCAAGTTTGGAGAACTTTCTGAAAAACTATATTTCACTCCTAACTGCCCTTGGATTTCAGATGTAAGTACTCCGTCGGTAGTCGGAAACGGTTGATGGAGGGGAACACGAACTAAACCTTCAAAACGTAGATTTCGTGTAGAGACAGAAAACCCAGGATTGACATAATATTCATACCCTTGAGGCCAGCCTTTGAGTGCAACCGGAGGTTCGACTGGAATTAGGGTTTTGTCGTTAAATCGCTTAACTCCCGAAACTTGTAAGAAGAAATCTAATTGGTTTTGGCTGCTTGTTCCAGAAAAAACAGAGTAGCTTACTCCGATCGATGATTTGGCGGATTCTGGAACGGCTAAACCTACACCGTTCCCAGCCATTCTCATCCCTAATCCCATATGAATTCCGGCATGACCCGCAATATATCCAAGCAATAAATTACCGGCTTGGTTATCTATTCCTCGCGAAATATTTTGATTTACGCCAGGTAGTGAAGTGCTTTGGCTTCGAACGTCAGTCAACGCATCAAATGCTCGGCGTTCCGTCGTAGCTCCTACATATGCTTCGCCGGAACCTGGTTTCGGCTGATTTGCCACCGACAATGCCATAACGAAAATTTCTTCTTTCCCCAGAGAAGGGTATAGGGCAAAGAATTCACGTCGGCCTCTAACGATCTGGGGCGGCTTTGGAAGAAGAGTATTCATTCCCGGGATCGATTCCCAAGCTTGATTTTCTGTCGGGATGAGACCGCTCAGAAGTTTTGCTTCGAATGGACCTTTAAAAGTAAATGCTGAGAAGAATAAAACTGGTTTTTCTTCTTCTACGCTTTTTTCCTTTCCGTCATTGACGTTTTTTGGCGAAGATTGTTCAGGTGAACTAAAAACGCCAAACGAGTCCCAAAAAAGACCCGAATCTGTTTCAGCGTAAGTCATTGATAACCCAAGGAAAACCGGTAAAAAGAAAATGGTGGCAGATCGTAATATGGGACGAGCTGAGTTCTTTTTTAGAATCTTTCTTCCCATTTACATCCTCTATTAATGATATATGACGAAGGAATCCCTGTTGCCAATGAAAAATCAATTTGAAACGTCGAAAAAAAGGGAACGCCTATGTATGATATTAAGGAAAAACCGGGATGAAGACAAAAATAAAGAATTTTGGCGAATGTAGAATAGAAAGTCCGGCCGGTTACGAATATTACACACCGGAAGAATCAAAGGCTATTTTCAGGACGGTTTTCGAGAATCGAGAGGATTGGAAGCATTACCTCGAATCTGAAGTAGATTTCTTTGAACAGGCAGGCCCTCGGGAAAAAATTTATTTCGATCCGCAAAATGTAACGGCTGGAATTGTTACCTGCGGTGGACTTTGTCCCGGTATTAATGATGTCATTCGCGGGATCGTAATGGAATTGACATATCGCTATGGGGTTCGAAGAATTCTTGGTTTTCCTTACGGGTACCAGGGGTTAGTGAAACGCTACGCTCATCGCCCGATAGAACTGACACCGGAAAATGTCGCCCATATAGGTGCTGACGGAGGAACCATCCTTGCCTCGTCGCGAGGAAATCAGGCTCCGGAAGATATGGTAGATACACTTGCTCTCTACGGAGTAAAGGTTCTATTCTGCATCGGCGGCGACGGGACATTACGTGGAGCAAAGGAAATCGTTCGAGAAATTGAAAAACGAAACGAAGAAATCTCTGTCATTGGAATTCCGAAGACCATCGATAACGATATTAATTATGTCCAAAAAACATTCGGATTTTCTACTGCATTTTCAAAAGCAATGGAAGCAGTAGAATGTGCCCACGTTGAAGCGAAGGGTGCACCTAACGGAATCGGGGTCGTAAAACTAATGGGTCGCCATTCCGGTTTTATTGCAGTCAATGCCGCCCTCGCATCTCAGAACGTGAATTACTGCCTAATTCCTGAGGTCGATTTTGATTTAGATGGGAAGGGTGCCTTTCTAGAAATTCTTAAAGATCGAATTTTAAAAAGAAAGCACGCAGTCATCATCGTTGCCGAAGGCGCCGGACAGAAATTCTTCGGAAAAAATGAGGAAAGGGATGCGTCCGGGAACTTAAAACTCGGCGATATCGGAGTCTTTTTGAAGAATAAAATTATAGAGTTTTTTAAAAAAGAGAATATAGAAACCAACGTAAAATACATCGATCCCAGTTATATAATCCGGTCGATTCCTGCTAATCCGGAAGATTCTATTTTCTGCGGTTTTCTAGCTCAGAATGCGGTTCACGCGGGCATGGCCGGAAAAACGGATATGGTAATCGGAATTTGGAATAATGTATTCACCCATTTACCTATCGATCTCGCTATTCAGGAAAGAAAGGTCTTGCAGCCGAATAAGAGCACGTTATGGCGGACTCTCCTCGCTTCCACCGGACAGCCGCCTCGGATGACTAATCGCTAGTCATAGTTCCTACAAACCAAACCACGACCACGGAATCTCAATTCAGTCGGACTAGGACTAGAGTATAATCGTCATGGGGGTCGGCTTCCCCTCTGAACGCATCCGTCGTATCTAAGATCAAATCTTTCAGATTTTCTACAGGCATGTCCCCGTTACGTTCGATAAGTTTTGCAAGATTTTCTAATCCGTACATTTCCCGAGTTTCGTTGGTCGTTTCACTAACTCCATCGGTATAGAGAACGACTAAATCTCCGGGTTGGTATTCTACTTCATGCTCTTCAATCTCGGATTCTTTGATACCGAGAGGCATCCCTTTTCCGGAAAGCATCACAACTTTCTTGTCTTTAGCTTTGTACAAAAGTTGCTCGTTGTGGCCGGCGCTTGAATAACGAATTCTTTTCTTGAGCATGTTGATTCGAATCAACATTACGGTTACGAACATAAAGTATCCGGATTTCTCCTGAATAATACGGTTTGCCCCCATTAAGCTGATACTCGTCGAAGAATTGCGAGCTACTTCGTCCGCAATGATCGTTTTGGAAAATTCCATAAAAAGCGCGGCGGAGATTCCTTTTCCGGAAACGTCCGCTATTAATAGGCTAATTTCGTCCGGATTATGATAAACAAGATCATAAAAATCTCCCCCGATCTCTTTGGAAGCGGTATAAGCGGTTTCGATCTCCAGTAAGTGCATTTTCTTGGGGATACTCGGCAGTGAATTGAGCTGGATCTGGGAGGCGATTTGCATATCTCGTCGGATCGAGGTCAGTTTTTCTTTCTGATTTTTAACGAGGAGGCTATTATAAGCTTCCGCAATTTGATTTGATATCGTACTTAAAATGGAAAGATCTTGCGAAGAGAAACTGTCGCCGCTCTTTTTATCGGCAGCGTTTAATATTCCGATAATTTTTCCATCCTGTCTGATCGGTACTGAAACAAATGACCTCGTTTTATATCGGATAGGATTTAAAAGATTCGGGTCGATATCGGTTTGTCCTTGAACGAGCAAAGGTTTCCCGTCGGAAAGAATTCGATTCAGAATTCCTTGCGACTCGTCCACAAGTTGGGATTCTTCTTCGATTCCAAAACCGATGGATTTAGAAAGTTCGAAAGATTTAGTCCGTGGATTCTGGAAAATTAAAGAAACCCTTTCCGCGCCTAGCACGTCGGAAATCGAATGGACGGTTAGGTTTAAAAACTGATCCAATTCGCTGATATTCGAAATAGCTTGGGAAATCTGGTACAGACAGTCGAGTTCCCGCGCCCTGTCTTTGAGGTCTTTGATGAGGCGTCTATTTCGTATGGCAATAGCGGCCAAATCCGAGAGGTATTCTAAAATTCTAATATCTTTCGAAGTAAAATCGGGGCGTTCGTTGGAATTAACCGCCTCTAACACTCCCTGAATTTCCCCTTGAGTTTTCATGGGAACGCAAATCAGATTCCGAGTCGTAAATCCTACTGCTTGATCGATATTTCTATAAATACGAGGGTCATTAGCCGCATCGTTCGTAATCACGGGCTCCAGACTTTCCAAAACCATTCCGGCAATCCCCTTGCCGCGAGGAACCTTCAGTTCGGTAAGAGATTCCCCTTTGTCGCCCTTGGCAATTTGAAATACTAAGCAATCTTCTTCCTTATCGTACAGCAATAAGGAGCATCCCTCGGTATTTAAAACGTCTTTGGTAGTTTCTATGATAATTCCCAGCAACTCCTCCAAATTATCAGTGGAGTTGATGCGGGCGGTGATATCGGAAATTAAGGAAAGAGAGAGCTGCTTAAAACTCATGAGGCTAGTTCAGTGACTTCGCAAAAATAAGGGTTCTGGCTTCGGAGAAATTGTATTTCAGCCTAAAGCTCTGCTTTGTCAAGGAGATTCGGGAACTTTCCGGCGCGTAGGTCGAAGTTGAGGAAATTTATCACTCTATCAACGATCCGATTCCTTGGTCGGTGAAAATTTCAATTAGAATTGAATGCGGAACTCTTCCGTCTATAATATGAGTTCTTCGGACGCCCTGGTCGATTGCGGTAAGGCAACATTCGACTTTCGGAATCATCCCACCCGTTATCTCTCCTTTACGAATATAATCTTTTACCAAGGCTCTATTTAGGCCGGTTACGAGTTTTCCATCTATCAAAATTCCGCTCGTGTCGGTGAGAAGAATTAACTTTTCCGCTTTAAGGGCCCCTGCAAGTTCGCCGGCGAAAGTATCCGCATTAATATTTAAGGATTCTCCCTTGATCGATTCCGCGACGGGGGAAATCACAGGAATGAACCCTTTTTCCTGGAGAGACAGAACGACTGTCGGATCGATCTTGTCTATTTTACCCACCAATCCCACATCGACTAATTGGGGGGCCGCTCCTTCTACCTCGATTTCAATTTTTGTTTTAGAAGCCTCGGCTAAATTACCGTCTTTTCCGGAAAGTCCGACTGCGTTCCCGCCTTCGGCATTGATCATGGAAACAATCTGTTTATTCACTTTGCCAGTGAGAACCATTTCCACGACATCCATTGTCTCGGCGTTAGTCACTCGATGACCGTGAACGAACTCAGTAGGAATGTGAAGTGAGTCCAAAAGTCTATTGATCTCCGGCCCACCACCATGAACGATCACAGGATGAATCCCCACGTATTTGAGAAGGACTATATCCTTCGCAAACGATTCTTTCAAATCCGCTTTTGCCATCGCGGCACCGCCATATTTAATCACGACAGTCTTACCGGAATATTTTGTGATATAGGGAAGGGCTTCAAGAATATGGTTGACCCGTTCTAAAGATTGTTCCATACCAAACAGGGAAATCGCTCCGCCTCTCCCTGTCGATTCGGAAATACGGGGAAGGTTCTTCTCTATCGATCGACCTTTTTAAAACCGGTAAACAATTGTTAAAAAACCCTTTAGAATTCGGTTCCATTTTAGTTACAGGTGGCAGCGGAGGCTTAGGAAGAGCTTTAGTTCGAAATTTTACTGCAGCCGGCTACTCCGTATGGAATTGGGATAAGAATCAACCTGAGACAGTCCAGTCGGGAGAATCTTTCGTTCCTATAGATCTTGCTTCCGCCGTTCGTGTTCGGGAAGAATGTAAATCATTCGCGAAAAACTTCGCATCCTCCGGAGAAGAACGTCGCTTAATAGGATTTGTACATTGCGCAGGATACGGAGGTCCCTATCATAAAATCACGGAAGTTACATTAGAAGAATGGGATGCGATATTTTCGATTAACCTTCGTTCGGCTTTTCAAATAACGCAGGCACTTTTACCGATCTTATCGACCCAAAGATTCGGCCGTTTGATTTATATCGCCTCGTCCCTTTCGATCAAGGGGAGTGCTCTGTCGGTCGCTTATTCCGCTTCCAAACACGGCTTAGCCGGGTTCGTAAAATCCGTAGCTGCAGAATGGGGAGAATTTGGAATCACTGCAAATGCGATCAGCCCAGGATACATTGAAACAAAAATGGGAATCCGGGAGGATCAGGTCGACGATCACCGAAAAAAAATACTCTCGATTACGCCGACAAAAACGATTGCGGATCCCGAAGAGATTGCTCGCGTAGCTTCCTTTTTACTTTCGAAAGATTCTCGGTATGTTAACGGGGCCAATTGGGCGGTAGACGGAGGCATCACCGCGATTTAATCGTCTTTGCGGCCACTCCGATTTTCTTCTTTTTTGATTCCACCTTACTTACAATATTTCGCCTGGGTTTAAGAGAGAGGAATATTTCTCGCAATGATAAAGTGGTTTCGTCGACTTTATCGTTTATCCAAAGTTCGTTAGAAGAAGGCTTTTTATCGAATTGAATTTTACGCTTCAGAATCGTTCCGCGTCTTGAGATTAAAAGTTCGGCTTTTTGTCCCGGTTTATATTTTTTTAATAAGTCTTTGAAATTATTGGGTAGGGCTCGAATTCCGTCGATGGAGATCCATTCGTCCCCTGTGCTTAAATCGGTATTTTTGATGGGCTTGGAAAGGTTTATCTTACTCAAAACGAGTCTTCCTTTCTCGTCCCTGGCTCTAAAGCCGGGCTCCAACTCGGGCGGCGACGAAGTTCTTTCAATTCCGATTTTAGCAAGGTACTTCTCGATCGGTATCCTTTTCGGTTCCGTTATGTAAGGATCGAATTCGAGTTTCAAATCCACTCCTACCACTTTCTTTGCCGCTTGAAAAAATTCGGCTTTAGTGAACCCCCGCTTTTTTTCCAGATAATAGTTTTTATAAAGCTCACGCATGATGTCCAGTAAGGACTTCTTTCCTTCTGTTTCCGAGAGAACGAATAACTGAAAACTCAATGACAGGATCGCTCCCTTCGTATAATAAGAGATTCCGGTGTTTCCGAAATTCGGATCCAGAGGGCGATTATAATATTTAGTCCAGGCCGTAAAGCTGGACTCTTCTAAACTCATCCAGCTTTCGCCTTCGGATTCTTCAAGTTCCCGAATGTCCTTCCAGAGTTTATTGAGATATTGTTGCGGGTTATAAATGTCGCATAATAGCAGAAAATAAGCGTCAAAAAAGCTGGTAATTCCCTCCGCAATCCAGAGCTCTTTTGTCAGGTTGGGTTTTTGATAATCGAACGGACCCAAAGCGATGGGTCGAATCCGTTTTACGTTCCAATGATGAAAATATTCGTGAGAAAGAAGTTCGATTAAAGTTCGATAATTTTCCCCGGAAAAGGCGCCGATCGGATCGAACTGGTTTACACTGCAATTGAGATGTTCCAAACCGCCGTACAGATTTTCCGTCATATCAAGTATGAATAAATAATACGAATTTTCGGTTCCACCCATGCATCGAATTTGCATATCCACTACTTTGGAAAGATCGGCGGCTATTTTCCGCTTTTCCGTATTCGGGATATTCCCTAGAACGACAAGATCGAAATGGCAGGATCGTGTTTCGAAACCGATTTCCTTCTCGTTACTAAGAAGAATCGGGCTGTCAAATAATTCGTCGATATTCGAAGCCTTCCAGGTTAACTTCGCGTTCTCTTTTCGTTTTAATCCGGTATAGCAGTGCTTGAACGGTGCGATAGATTTCCAGGAAACCTCTACTTCGGAAGTTATTAAATCTTTGGCATATAAAAATGTCGCAGGCGGATGGATTAGCATAAACTCGCTGGTAAAATAATTCGTGCGAACCGTGTGTTCATAGCCGTATACGAGATACGAAACGTGAAACGTTTCTCCTTTGGAATATACTTTCCAAGTATCTAAGTCCGTTTGTTCGATGGTCCATCCTGATTTAGGATTTACTAAACGTACTTTATGAATGGACTTCGCATAATCTCTAATTTTATACGACCCAGGGGACCAGGTCGGGATAGAAAGAAAGGTTTCCTTCTTCTTGGGGTGGACCTCCATTTCCACCTGTAGGTAATGTTGATGAGGTAGGTAAGTGTCTAGAAAAAACTTAATTCCCACGCTAGGCTCGAGCCGCCTTTAAAATTTCATCCAGAGTTTCGGAGACTGTCTTAGTTGGATCCACTTTTCTCCAAACTTTCTTAATGGTACCGTCGGGTCCTAATAAGAACGTATCACGAGATAATCCTTTGAATACTCTGCCTTGCCATTCCTGATCTCCATAAACTCCTAACTGCCCGCTCAAGGTTTGATGCGGATCGGATAAAAGAGGGAAACTTATATTGAATTTGTTAATGAAATTCTTATGACTGTCCAAGGAGTCGGAACTGATTCCGAAAACTTTTGCGCCGGCTTTCCGAAAGTCTTCCAAATGATCTCTATAGGAGCAAGCTTGTTTGGTGCAACCGGGAGTGTCATCTTTCGGATAAAAATACAACAAGGTCCAGGAACCCTCGGCATCCTTCGGTAAATGAACGGTGCCCCCGGTACTGCTTTCTAAGCTTACATCCGGCAATTTCTTGCCTTCCCATTTGTCCACCATGAGCTTCTTCCTCCTCTTTTCAGGATAGTTGTACTAAATTTCCCGTCGGGGAAAAGGAAAAAATTGCCGTAAAAAACTTGAATTATCATGCTTTTGCTCATCAAATAGAATACCTCGTTCCGGAACGTCAGGGTGGCCGAAACACTCATGCCCCGTCTTTTGGAAAGGTCTTTTTATCAGAAATCCCCTCCGGGAATAGGAATATAAACATAACGCATGTCGCTTAAACATAAGACGGACGTTCAAATTTCGATTTTTTCTTGGTTTCTCTCTCTATCCCTAATTTTCTGTCTTCCTTTGATCGCCGAGGAGACCGTATCGTCGACACATTGGAAAGATATAGATCTCAAACGACTCGATTGGTACTCGTTGGAAGGGTTTCTTCCCGAGTATAAAAACGGATTCGACGAAAATACGAATGAAGTCAGGAAGATCGAATCCTTTCCAGTCGTTTTGAATGCGATTTACGATAGTGCGATTTCCAGCGGGACGAAGGAATTTACTCTTCAGACGCGCTTTGTTCTGCAGGAAGATCCGAAGCAATACTACTTCATCGAGCCGATTTCACTATTCATCAATTCGATAGGAGAAAACTGGGAAATTTTTCTTAACGGCCATTTGCTAAAAAGCGAAGTTCATTTGGCCCTGGACGGACAGATCGAACGGAGAAGAACGATTCGTCAACTTCGATTACCTTTGGATTCTAGCCTATTAAAGCAAGGGTCGAATATTTTAGTATTTCGTTTAATCGGTGACGCACCGGCAGTTGCGCTTCCGGAACTTTTAGCTCCGCGAAATCCCGACCTGGGTTTTTATGTGGATGGGGAATATTCAATAAACAAGAATTTGGATTTTACGCGAGAGGCCGGCGTCTTATTAAATCTAAGTCTAAATACGATATACGTTTTTTTCGGTTTATATCACTTGTTGATTTTTTCAAAGCGAACCGCGGATAAATACAATCTCTATTTCGGTGTCTTTTCAATCGCGATGGCGGTTTATTCTCTTTGTCGTTCTTCCCTTTCTTTTGAAGTCATTGCGGATACCGCCGTAATAACGAGGGTAGAATACGGATCCGTAGCTTTATTGGCCTCCCTGTTTCTACTTTTCTTGCATGATTACTTTTACGGGCGAGCGCTACCGAATCTTCCGATTCTGATAATTGCAGGTTGGAGTTTTGTGATCTTTTTCTTCTCCTTATTGGCCCCATTTCGGTTTCTCATGACGAGCTTACGTCTCTGGCAATTTTCAATGGTGCCCACTTTAATTTATCTTTTATATTTCATCGGGAAGGCGGTATATCTCCGCAAGAAAGATGCCTCGTTAATGGCGATCAGTATGTTCGTCATAGTATTTATTGCAATCTATGATATACTTGATTCGGTCTTCTTCCAGCTCGGGATTCGGTTTACTCAATTCGCATATCTTTTATTCGTAATATCCTTAACGACAATTTTAGCGAATCGTTTCATCGAACTTTATAAACAATCCGAGGATTTAAATATAGAACTCAGTCATCAAAAGCTGGAATTAGCCAGACAAAAGAACGCTTTCTTTCGATTTGTTCCCATGCAATTCTTAAGCGTTCTCGGGAAAGATTCGGCGGTAGACGTGAATTTGGGGGACTCCGCGCTTCGAGAAATGAGCGTTTTATTTACAGATATTCGGTCTTTCACGACGATCTCCGAAAAAATGACTCCCGAGGAAAATTTCCGATTTATCAACGGCTATTTGGCAAGCATGGAGCCTTTGATTCAAAAATACGATGGCTTCGTGGATAAGTTTATGGGAGATGCGATTTTGGCCCTTTTTTCCGCCGAGCGAGCCGTTCAATCCCCGGATCAATGGGAAGGGAAGTCGGCGGCTGATCGCGCGGTTTATGCGGCAATTGCGATGAAGAAGCGGATTCGCGAATTGGATGTGGAAGTCAAGGGCGGACATCTAAAAGGCGTAAGAATCGGAATAGGAATTAATACCGGTAATTTAATGTTGGGAACCGTAGGTTCTTCTGACCGACTGGATACGACTGTCATAGGCGACACGGTTAACGTCGCTTCTAGATTAGAGAGTCTTACGAGTCTGTATAAAGCCGACATTCTGATAACCCAACAGACATTAGCCAGCTTGACAATTTCGGATGATGTAGCGATTCGCGAGGTGGATTCCGTTGTCGTGAAAGGAAAAAGCCAACCCATCATTATTTACGAAGTCTATGAAGCCGACGATCCGCATATTCGCAAGCTAAAGGAAGCGACATTACCCTTAGTGTCGCGCGGAATCATCTTGTATAAAGTCGGTAACTTTAAAGACGCATTAGTAAACTTCGAGCAGGCGTTGAAGGTTTTTCCCGAAGACATAGTCGCGATATTGTATCGTAAACGTTGTCAAGAGTATATAGAAACTCCGCCTCTCGGGAATTGGGTCGGTGTACAACACCTGTTGGAAAAATAGACGTTTTTTCGCTTTCCTACGGGATAGTGATGTTCGAATGTATCCTCGATGATTTCTTACACAGTTTACAAATTAGTTCATATTCTCGGAATCTTATTTTTGTTTTTGGCTTTCGGCGGGATTGCCTTGCATGCGATTGGGGGTGGTACGAAGGAGAACGCGCAAAAAAAATTGATCGCGATGACCCACGGTATCGGACTTTTCTTAATTTTATTAGGCGGGTTCGGTATGCTGGCACGATTAGGGATTATTTGGCCTTGGCCCGGCTGGATCATTGCGAAATTCTTATTTTGGTTACTCTTTGGCGGATTACTTACTCTATTCTATAAAAAACCTTCCTTGGCAAAGTTTTTATGGTTCGCTCTTCCTTTCCTCGGAGCAATAGTCGGCTACATCGCTCTATACAAACCCTTCTAGACTAACCTTTGTTCGCTTAATGTGCAGCCCGACTACATGTTAAGCCTTCCTTGTTGACAAGAAGCGGTTCCATCAGCGAGAATAGGCTCCGAGGAAATCCATGGTAAAGCCGACCGCTTCTAGAGCAAAAAAAACAAGTTCTTCTTCAAAGAAAGAACGCACAATTAAACCGATTCAGGATTTTCTAGGTTCGCGGGATCTCCCTGCCCCTGTGGATCGCCTTGAAGACGTTCGCAAACGAGCGAGAAGATTTAGAGAAAGGATTCTTTCCGGTCCGCAAGTTATCTTTTATAAGTCCTATGATTTGATCAAAGTTCCTTATCCGACCAAGTACGGTCTCTTAAATGCGTTTGCACTTCCTACCCCGCTGATGCATATAGTAAATCGTCTTTTCATCATACAGTATAAAACGTCCGAAGGAGTTAAAACTCTCTTATTCTCTCCTTCGGACTTAGAAGGAAATTCCGAAACGCCTTTCTTTAAGAGATTTGCCGAAAGCTTCGGTCCGTTTAAAGATATAGGAAAGAAAATCATAGCTCCAATCCTGAACACTGTAGAGGAATGTCTTGCAGATGCCGGGATTGCGCCTTCGCAGGTGGATTATATTTCTTACGACCATTTGCATACTCAGGACTTACGAAAATGGTTGGGTGCAAACGGACAGCCCGGATATTTTCCTAATGCAAAACTTTTAGTTATGAAGGAAGAATGGAATTCAATTCAAGGACTCTTACCGCCTCAGGCAGATTGGTATTGTCCCAACGGTTCCGGAGGAATTTCAATGGATCGAATCGTTCTTTTGGATTCGGATGTGGAACTGGGCGGAGGAGTGGCTCTGATCAAAACTCCCGGGCATACATATGGAAATCATAGTTTGGTTGCTCACACCCCCGAGGGCATTTTTGTTTCTAGCGAAAACGGTGTTTGCGCAGATAGCTACGCGCCCATCAAATCCCGCATCCCGGGCGTTCGTAAATATGCGAAGACAACGGGCATGGAAGTCATTCTAAATGGGAATACTATGGAGATCGGATTGGACCAATATATTTCCATGGTTTTAGAAAAAGAAATCGCCGGATTGTCCTCTAGAAATCCTGAATTTTATAATGTAGTACCATCCTCGGAAATGACGGGATTTTGGCTCTTTCCAGGTACGAATCCTACGTTCTCGGTCGGCCGACTCCAATTCGGCGATCCGATTCGGTCCGAAGTTTAAACCGAGGAAATCGTAAAAGTATCTCTGATTTTGCGATCATACCGGAATCAGAGTAAATGAGAGGAAAGTATGAAAATATTAATTACCGGTGCTAGCGGCGGATTGGGACAAAAACTCGCCGAAGATTCCTTTGCCAGGGGGCATGAAATATTTCTAACAGACATTAACGAAAAAGCGTTAAACGCGTTTGCCTCGAAATGGAAAGGGGAAAAAAATAGAGTTATTACTTCGAAATTGGATATCAGTTCGGCTGCCGATTGGAAAAAGGTAATGAATCTCCTCTATAAAAAATGGGAACGATTGGATATTTTGATGAACGTCGCCGGATATTTACTCCCGGGCTACATCTACGAAACTCAACCGAAAGATATCGATCGACACATCGATATCAATTCAAAAGGATTAATGTACGGTACTAGAGAAGCCTCTCTACGTATGATCGATCAAGGGGGAGGTCATATAATCAATATCGCATCGCTTGCGGGAGTCGCACCTATTTCCGGGCTAACGCTTTACAGCGCCTCCAAATTCGCAGTGAGGGGGTTCTCTCTGGCAGCCGCGGAAGAACTGAGACCGAAAAACGTTTTCGTAACGACTGTATGTCCGGACGCGATAAAAACTCCGATGCTTGATTTGCAAAAGGATTACGAATCTGCTTCTTTAACTTTCTCCGGTAATCGATATTTGACCGTCGAAGACGTTTCGAATATCATCTTTCGAAAAGTAATCCCTAACAAACCTTTAGAAGTTCTTGTCCCCGGTTCAAGAGGGTTTCTTGCGAAGCTAGGAGGCTTCTTCCCTTTCCTTGGTCTCCTGCTAGGACCGGCCCTTAGAAGCAAAGGCAAGAAAAAACAAGCGACGTATTCGGTATAGACTCTTGAACTTTTCGACCTATTTCGATTTAGCCGGGGTCGCCGTATTTGCCATTTCAGGAGCGCTGGCCGCATCGGAAAAGAAAGGCCATCACAGCGATGCGTTTACCGTTTTCTTTACCGGTTTTATCACTGCAATCGGAGGGGGAACATTAAGGGATATAACGCTCGGAAATTACCCGGTATCTTGGGTTCGAGATTCCAATGTGCTTTGGGCGATTTTTGTAGGCTTCTTAATAACGATAGTCTTTACCCGATTTCTGGTGCGTTACCGGAGTTGGATATTTATTTTTGACACGGTCGGAATTAGCATTTATACGGTTATCGGAACCAAAATTTCTCTTTCTTACGGCGTAAATCCATTCGCTGCTTCGATTCTCGGAATGATTTCCGCCGTTTTCGGCGGAGTAATTCGAGATACTCTCATCAACGAAGTACCTTTGATTTTTCGTCGGGAAATTTACGCCACGGCCTGTCTAGCAGGGGCGATACTCTACATTCTGTTAAGTAAAGCGGATGTGAACGTCGATTTAAGCACAGGGATCTCCGCGGCATTAATCATTCTCATTCGGATTATAGCGGTTCGATACAATCTCGCCTTACCTAAATTTCGTCTACCGGAATAGGAATCAGTCTAATAAGGCGTCTCCAAATAGCTTCAAATAGATCGGTAAAAGTATGCGCAGAATTAATTCACTCAGATGGGTCCTAACGATTTTATTTTTAGGCACAATATTATTAGTGTTTCTAAAACCTAAGGATAGAGGGGTTCCCTATTCCGAATATTTCAAATCTTTAAACCTGGAGCTTAAGTTGCATGGACCCGGTAAACCGGTCGTTTTACTGGATTTAGATCGTCTTGATTCGAATTTGAAACTCTTAAAAGAAAAATTACGACCGCCTCTTAAATATAGGATCGTGGTAAAGTCCTTACCTTCCCTGGATTTACTGCGATATATAGTCCGAGCGACGGACAGTAATCGTCTGATGGTTTTCCATTCGGAAGATATCGTTATGTTACTGAAGGATCCTGAATTTCGTAAATTCGATATTCTTTTGGGTAAACCGATGCCGGCAATTGCATTAGCGCAGATCTTTCGTAAAACCTCAAGGACGGAAGTAGAGAAAATTCATTGGTTAGTGGACACTCCGGATAGAGCGGTTCAATATCTCGAGTTCGCTAAGAAAGAAAGGTGTAAACTCGACTTAAATTTGGAAATCGATATCGGATTGCATCGCGGCGGATTTCCGAATCCGGAGGCGATGGATGGGGTCTTGAAATTGATTTCTTCCAATCCGGAATATCTAACCTTTTCCGGGTTTATGGGATATGAACCTCATGTCGCTTCGGCTCCGACGATTTTAGGGAATAAGATTACCGTTATGGAGGAAGCTCTACAGCAATCATTGGATCGATATTCTTCTTTTATTAAGTTGGGAAGAGCAAACTATTCTGGATTATTCGAAAGGGATCTTATTTTAAACGGGGGAGGGAGTAAAACGTATCGATTCTATCAGAAACATATTGGAATTGTTAACGATGTTTCGGTCGGGTCTGCTCTAGTAAAGCCGACGGACTTTGATGTGGATAGTCTTGAAGATCATACACCCGCCGTATTTATCGCGACTCCGGTATTGAAAAGGTTGGAAGGGACAAGGATTCCTTTTTTGGAATCGATTTCTTTTCTTTTTCCTTTATGGGATCCGAATTTGCAAGTTACTTATTTTACTTATGGGGGAGCCTTTCTGGCAAAGAAGGAGTCTCCGAAAGGCCTTCAAGATAATTCTCTTTTCGGTACCAGCACGAACCAAGGAATATTAAACGGATCTAAAGCGACAAATCTTTATCCGGACGATCATGTCTTTTTCCGTCCGACTCAAAGCGAAAAAATTATGGCCGAAATGGGTGAAATTCATCTTGTGCGCAATGGAAAATTAACAGGCACTTGGAAATGCTTTCTAAATTAAATTCGAAAGCAAAGGAACTTACAAACGGTATAAAGGCAGGATATGCATCCACTGAAATAGGAATAACCGCAGTCGAAACTCTCGCTCAAATTTATCTTTTAGAATTTTACGTTTTGGTTGTAGGGTTAAAGCCGTCACTTTTCGGACTGGCAATGTTGGTCGCGATTCTCTGGGACGCAATCAGCGATCCTTTAATGGGTACGATTTCTGATCGAACCGCTTCAAAGATGGGAAGAAGAAGACCGTATATTATCAGCGGTGGTCTGCTTCTCGGTGTGAGCGTGTATTTTCTGTTCACACCGCCGCTTATCGAATCCCAGATCGGAAAGTTCTTTTACCTACTTGGAATGTATTCGCTTGTAAACACGTTCATGACTGTTTTAGCGGTACCGCATATCGCCTTGGGCGGGGAACTTTCTTTCGAACGGGAAGAGAGAAATAAAATTTTCGGCTGGAGATTGTTTTTTGCGAATTTAGGTCTTTTATCGGGTTTACTATTACCGGCGATTTTTGCGGGAACAGGAAGCGACCTTTTTCTATCTAGGAGTTCTTCATCCATGATTGTGGGAGTCGTTCTGGTTCTTACGGCCTTACTTGCATTCAATGTAACGAAAGGAAGAGATTTCCGTCTCGAAAATTTGCAAATTAAAAAAAGCCCGAAAACGGGTTTTTTCCATTCATTCTCGTCCGTAATCAAGAACGGTTTCTTTCTTCCTCTACTTTTCGCTTTCATAATTGCCGCGTTAGCAAGAACTTTAAATTCTTCAATTGGTTTACTATATTATAAACAACGACTTCTTTTGGAGGACGCACAAGTAGTTGTCCGTATATTATTACCGTTCGTATTCTTCTTACTCGTTTCCATTCCGTTTTGGCTTTTCTTGGCTAAGAAGTATGGAAAAAAGCGTCCCTCTTTTTGGGGGAGTCTCGGTTTGGGAATTATGACGGTGATCGCGTATCCGCTCTTCCCGATAGGTTCTTATACGGCTCCGTTAATAGCAGCGTTTGTGGGAGGTATTTGTGCGGGCTCAATTTTGCTCTTCGATTCCTTAGTCGCGGATGTAGTGGATTACGATGAGTTGATCACCGGCGATAAAAAGGAGGGGGCGTATTTTGGATTTTGGAAAATGGCAACCAAAGTCGTACGAGCGGTAGGCCTCGCATTCTTAGGTTTCATTTTAGAGGCGATCGGTTATCGGGAGGGAGCGGTAACTCAAGCCCCCGAGCTCGGATGGCGATTGACGATATTATTCGGGCCCGTGGTCGGGAGTTTTTTTATTTTAAGCGCCCTTGTTTTTGCACGAATGCCGCTAGTAGATTCTAAACATAAACGGATTCAAACCTTGCTGGTTCGAAGACGCGCATTCAGAACTAAGATGGGGACGATGCGGGAGGCCGCTCGAGGATGACCGGTCTTATCCGAATTGAAAAGAGGTTTATAAAATAAATTTGGTATTCATTTTATAAACCTCTATAAACGAAAAATTTACTTACTATATTTCTTTCTAATTTCCTTCAAGGCGTCTTGAATATGTTTTTGCCGAACTTGCGGGCGAAGGTTTTTTCGAATCGGTAGATAACTTTCGGTCGTAGCAAGACTCTTATGCCCTAGAAAGTCTCTAATCTCCTCCAACGTTTTTCCTTCCGCTAACTGATGAACGGCGCGGCTATGCCGGAGAGTAAATAAAGTCACGATTGTCTTTATTCCCGCTTCTTTTGCCAAATCACCGATTAATCGCTCCACGTTACGCGATGTTAAGGGTTTGCCTTGGAATTTTCCCGGAAAGAGATGGGATCCTTTTTCGGCGCCGACTTCTTTTTCGAATCGCTTTAGGATTTTTAAGAGATCATTGTCTAAGATCACCGTCCTTTTTTGAGTGGGAACTGGCGAATCGACATATAAAGATTTCTTGTTTAAATCGAACTGTCCCCATTTTAGGCGGACGATTTCTCCAACGCGGAGTCCTTCATAGTAGGCGAGTCCGACTAATAGATGGGAGCGGGGCGACAAGGCCGAAGCTTCCAATAACGCGGAAACTTCCTTTACCGTAAGTGCTTTCGGCGTTTTATATTCGCGTGCCGGGCGCCTAAAATCGTCGAAGACGTCCATATTCAGGACTTCTTCAAAGAACATCTTTAACGAGCTGATATTAATCTGTATCGTTGAGGACGATACTTTTCTCTTTTTTAAGTGTTCTATATACTTTTCAATATCTTTAGTGACGACTTTCTCCGCCGGCTTATTGGCAAAAAGGAGAAAATCCAAATTGTATCTTAAATATGTGTATTCGGTTGCTTTCTTATAGTTCCTCTGCCGGATCAATTTTACGAGTTTCTCGAAAGAAGCTTTGTTCTTCTTCGGGATTTCTGTATCTAACATGCGCGACCTCTAGTTTTTTCTTTATCATGGTATTCGGGAATCCGCTCCCCTCTTGATCATCGCTACAGGGTATTCTATATTTTTAAAACACGTTCCTATTCTTCACTTATCCGAGTTAAAAACGAATGAGCTTGAACAAGGCCGTTAAACGAACATTTCAAGAAGTTCAAAATCTCGTAAAGTGATTTCTTATTTCCTAGATTCGTTTGCGTTTTGAGTTGCTAAAGTAAAGGCAAATCGCTCGTGATGAATCAGAGCCATCCGGATTTGCGTAGGATTTCTTCGCACACATCTTCTATTTTGCGTTCATCTATAGCAATTTGAAAATCCGAGTGTGCACGATAATGCGGTAATCGTGATTCCAGTACTGTTTTATAGGAAATTACTGAGCTAAGAGGAGGACGAGTCGAATCATTCTGAATTTTTTCTACTAAATATTCAATTGGACGGGATAAAGAAACTATGATAGAGTCCTTACGCAAAAGCTGAATTTTTCTTTTGCTAGGAATCTCCTTTCCGCTTGCATCAAGATCGAAGAGTATTCCGCCACCGCAGTCTAAAATTAAACCGTTGGAGCCGGATAGTTTTGTTAAGATTTTGTATTCTAAGTCTCGGAAAGGTTTCCAATCACCTAAGTTTGCTTTGATGAACTCCGGAATCGAAATTCCTCCTGCTTCGTAAACGGCAATCATATCCGTTGAAATGGCAGGTCTGCCTGTTAACTTAGCAAGTTTTCTAGAAATTTTTGACTTTCCGACCCCTCTAGGGCCGATCAACGCAAGATTTTTCAAACAGCGATAAGCTCCGCAAGATGCCTCGCGATCTCAGGCAGCAGGGTGTAGTACATCTGTAGATCACTATCCGTTACTCCTGCTATTTTGAGGGCTTGCGGGGAGAGTGGCGTGCGAAGACCGCCTATGTCAATTCCCATTCCGCTTAAAATTACGACACAATGAGCAATATGAACAACCGAAACTAATTCGGGAAATTTTACGGCTTTTTCAGGCTCTGTATAGAAATTAGCGACTTCTACCAATTCTTCGGGAAAATTCCATTTAGCTAAAAGCTTCGCCCCGGCTTCCTCGTGCGTGTACCCGAAATATTTTCTTTCAAGGTCTTTGTACGGTCCTTCATACGTTTGCAGTTCGGCTCTCAATTGTAGGATGATCGACGGAAAAAATTCGGATAGGATTACCTTTCCGATATTATGCAGTAGCCCTGCGGTAAATGCGACGTCTTTATCGAACTTTAACTTTTTCTGAACGGTGATTCTCATCGCAAGTTCAGCGACAGTTAAAGAATGCATCCAATTTGATTCCGCGTCTACCTGGTATCCTTTTAGGTCCTTCTTTAAGATCCCTTTAGCTTCGGTTAAGAGAATCATTTCGCGGACCGTTTTGATCCCTAATGTCATCAAGGATTCCTGCACCGTTTTAACCGGTTTGGTCGGTCTATAATATGCGGAGTTGGAAAGCTTGATCACCGCAGCCGTTAAACCGGGATCTTTGGAGATTTCTTTTGCTAAGTCGGCGATGGCAACGTCTGGACGATTCACCATCTCCATTACTTTGCTTACTACCGAAGAGATTTTCGGCAGTTGCGCTTCATTTTCGAAGAGTTGGTCTATTTTTCCCTTCATTTCCGCCTACCTGACCTTGTAGAGGTACTTCTCAAATCCGCCTTTTTTGAGGAGAATTCGTCCGTCGTCTAAATATAAACTGATCGTTCGACCTTCGTGCCCGGAAACATCTTCGACGAGTAAGGTGATTTTTTCCTTCTCCAGAAATTCACGAGCTACGGTAATGTTCAGTTCCCCGATATTTTGCAGAAAACTGGAATTCATTCCTTTAAACATGGATGCTCCGCCGAACAACCGGGCATGGTACTCGCCCTTGGAGCAACCGAGTTCCGCCATTTTTTTTACCAATTCAGGTAGAGCAGTATCGGCGTATTTATAGGGATTTTTCGCGGAATCTTTTCCGGTCGGATCCTTAGACAACATAATATGTGCCATGGCTCCGACCTTTTTGTCCGGAGAGTAGAAAACGACTCCGATACAAGAGCCTAATGTAGTACGAATGACAGAGGGAGATTGTCCTCCTTGTAGATCCGCAATTCCAACGTTGATGATTTTTACGTCCTTGTTAAGCATAGTGAAGGTTTTATTTTTCTCTGCGAAAGCTTTCGAAAACGGCGTTCAGTTTGTCGCCCCTGTGGAATCCTTCAAATCATTTTTTAGAAAGCGACAAATTGCATCCCTTTCTTTATTTCAAGAGACGGAGAAAAGAGTAAAAAACATGTCAGAAATCTCCGGTCAGGCTTAAAAATTGAGTTTCATCTCTTATCGACCGGACGAAACTATCCGGAGTAAGAAAATGGAATCAAATTCTCCCATACAAACCGCCGAATCCACCGAACCGATTCGAACTTTTGACCTAGACGGATCTGCGATCACGATTTTGGGTACGGCTCATATTAGCCAAAAAAGCATAGAAGAAGTCTCTCGAATCGTTTCCGAAAAAAAACCGGACGTTATTTGTGTGGAACTTTGCGGCTCTCGGATGAGGTCCGTTAAGGATCCGAACCACTGGAAAAAATTGGATATCTTCAAAGTATTCAAAGAAAGAAAAATGTGGCTACTTCTTTCCAGCCTAATTCTTTCTTCATTCCAAAAGAAAATGGGCAACGGAAGCATTCGTCCAGGTGATGAAATGCGCAGAGCCATCGAAGAAGGGGAACGCACCGGAGCCAGAATCTTCCCCGTCGATCGGGAAATCTCCATCACTTTAAAAAGAGCCTGGTGGAAGGTAGGTTTTTGGGATCGGATGTATCTCTTTTCGGCCTTAGTTACTTCCTTATTCGTGAAGGAAGAAATTTCTCCCGAAAAGATAGAGGAAATGAAATCCGACGACGTACTGAAGGATTTATTTTCTCAGTTACCGTCTCGTTACGAATCCGTAAAGAATGTTATTATTGACGAAAGAGATGCCTATCTTGCCCAAAGGATTCGGGAAGCCGCAAAGCACGGAAAGAAAATCTTTGCGGTAGTCGGAGCAGGCCACTTAGAAGGAATCATGAAGAATATCCAGCGGGATCAGTCGGTCACACATTTGGATATCCTTCCGAGCAAAGGCTCTTGGGATAAAATTCGCCCATTCCTATTTCCGGCGATCATTCTGACTTTGGTCGCTACATTAGTATTGTTTGGAGGAAAGGAAGCCGGACAGGAGTTCATTATTCGTTGGGTTCTCGTAAAGGGAACGTTAGCTGCGATCGGTGCCGTCATCGCTTTAGCTCATCCTATTTCGATTCTACTGGCTTTCGTCGCCGCCCCGATCGGAAATTTCAATCCTATTATTAAGCCGGGTTGGGTGGCGGCCCTTGCGGAGTCATGGTTGCGTAAACCTCTCGTCGAAGATTTTGAGAAAATCGGAGAGGATTCGGAACGCTTTAAAGGCTATTGGCAGAACAATGTGATTCGGATCTTCTTGGTTTTTATGCTTCCTCAAATAGGCAGCAGCATAGGAACCTTTATCGTCACTGCAGAATTGTTTAAGAGACTATCGGAAATATTCACTCGAATTCTCGGCCAAATCATCGGTGGATAACAGAAAGATTTATGGGCTGCGCTTGGAAAAATCTGGGAGTCCTTTTTGCGATCACAGGTGCAGCGTTTCTTTTTGTTTACCCTTTTCAGGAAATTTTATCTAAGCAAACTACGCAAGACTTAGTAGTCGCCGAAGACATGGACGGAATTTCCTTACTTCGGTATATTAGCATTTTCAAAGATACTTCCGGAAGAATGACCTTTCCCGACATTCGCGAAGCGTCGGCAAACGGTTTGTTCAAAACCTTGGAGCAGAATAGTATCGGATATACCGACGCAGCTATCTGGATTCGGCTCGCGGTTTCGAATCCGGTTTCCGTTAAGACAGATTGGATCTTGGAAATCGATTACCCTTTACTGGACTACGTTGATCTATATACCAGTACGTCGGGAAACGATCCGGTAAATATGTCCGGAGATATGCGAGGCTTTAGTTCGAGGCAGATGGAATACCGTAATTTTGCCTACGCATTTCAAGAATCTCCTTCGAGTCGTCGGGAAATTTATTTCAAAGTCGTTACGAAAAGTTCCGTTCTTCTTCCGTTATTAGCTTTTACGCAGACCCGTTTTACCGAACGCGTTTTTTCCGAACAACTTGCGCTCGGTTTTTACTACGGCTCCATGCTGGTGATGGTCGTTTATAACCTGTTTCTACTCTTTTCCATCCGAGATCGAAGCTATCTGTATTACGTAATTTATATTTTAAGTTATATTCTTTTTCAATTCACTCTGAACGGATTATCGTTTCAATATCTTTGGAGAAATTGGACGGTATGGGCGAACTTTAGTCTTCCGTTCTCTCTTTTTTTGGGATTATTTACGGCTTCTTTATTCGGTCGCTCGTTTTTAGGAGCGGCAAAATATACTCCGAAAACGGCTCGCATCTATAATTTCCTTTTTTTTCTTCAAATACTTGGAATGATCTCCACGTTGACGCTTCTAGACTATCGGACTTCGATCGTCTCCAGCCTTGTGGTTATGTTTTTGACGTTAGGCTTCTTGGTTTTCAACGGAGTGCAATGTCTTTTAGCGGGAAGAAGAGAGGCACGCTATTTTCTATTAGCTTGGTCGGTTTTTATCTTATTTAGTTTCCTCTTCGGAATAAAATCCTTTGGTCTTCTACCCGATAATTTCTTTACGCTTTACGGAATCCAAATCGGTTCCGTGATGGAAGTAAGTTTATTATCTTTAGGACTTGCGGATCGAATTAAGGGTCTTTCCGACGAGTTAAGCAATCGTGTTCTTGAATTGGATAAAACGCGGATTAACGCCGAAGAATCCGAAGCAAAATATCGTAGCTTGTTCGAAGCGGAGGAGGACTTCCTTTTCTCCATCGATCAAAATTGGACTGTCTTAGCCGCAAACCGCTCTGTAGCAAAACATCTAGGGTATAAGCCGCAAGAAATTATCGGCAAAAATTTTATGGAGTTGGTGTACAAATCCGGTGGAATCCAGGACGCATATAAAAAGCTGTACGTCCTGGAAAAATTGGAGGAACTTTCCTCCGAAGGAAAGCCGGTCCGATTTTTGGCGGAGTTTCTACAAAAATACCTTAGAGAGCCTAAGGAACTGCAGGTCCAATTTCAAGTTTTAGAATACGAAGGCCAGCGAGAAATACTAGGGAGAGCCTACGAACCGGACCAAGATCTGATGGCAAGATTTGTGGACGGCGAAAAACTAGTTTTCTCCGCAAATAATTATCTTCAGAACGCAGAGTTATTGAGCCAAAGGTTGACTGCGAATTTATTTCGATTTACCGATCCGGGAACTATCGTTGCGATCAGGAATTGCTTACGAGAAATGATAATAAACGCGATTGAACACGGAAATTTGAATATCAGTTTCGACGAGAAGACGCGAGCTATGGAAGAGGGAAATTATTTTCGATTCGTCCAAGAACGGCAAAAAGATCCTTATTACAAAGGGAAAAAAATCAAGGTGGAATATTCGCTTTCGGCCGATCGTTTCGGAGTAAGAATTACCGACGAAGGCAAAGGTTTTAATCATGCACGGACGTTAAAGAATAAGATGGAACAGTTGAATTCGGAAGGTATGACTCATGGAAGAGGTTTGACTCTGACATTGTCTACGTTCGATGTTGTGAAGTTCAATAGTAACGGAAATCAAGTGACTCTCGTAAAATATTTTTAATATGGGTCGGCCTATGACATTTTTTCGCGATTTATTTCTAATCGGTGCAATCGGGATCCTGCTGATAGACTGCTCCTCTTTAGGAACGAAAAATAAAGCTCCCGATTTGGAAAGCGCAGTAAAAACTGTCGCCGGGGATTTAAAGAATCAATTCGTCGCCTCTGCAAAATCTCAAGGCGGAAAAATACCCGGTAGATTAGGAATTTTGAATATAGTGAACGGGGACGGATCAAAGTCGCAGTTGGGCGGAATTTTGACGGATAAATTGACTAAGGAACTTTTCGATCCGAATGTTTTTATTTTATTGGAAAGGGATCGGCTGAATCGGGTAGTGGGTGAACAGACTTTTCAGGAAAGCGGATTAGTTCTTTCTGATCAGGTAATTTCCCTCGGAAAACTTTCGGGGGCCGAATATCTGCTCTTAGGACAGATACTGTTCGAGGATCAAGATTTTTTATTGAATCTCCGTATAGTTTCACTTGCCGGAATTATTCTTGCGACTACGGAAGTTCGTTTCGATTCCAATGACGAGACATTTTCCAAATTTAGAGAACGTATTCAATAAGGTTTCGATTCCCACTTCCTATTTGCGTTTCTTCCGAACAGGTTGCACCTTTTTCTTTCCGATCGGTTTTTTTATTTCGGTTCTTCGAACTTTCTTCTTAGTTTTCGACGGCTTCTCGACTTCGGGGATTTCGGTTTCTAGGATCCGACTTTTATCCGATTTAGAGTGGTGTTCCAAGGAACTGCCTGGCGGATGATTCTTTTCCAAGTAGTCGGTAATGCTACGCAGATTTTCCTCTACTCTCACGATATTAAAATTCCCGACGACGTCGAACCAAAGATCCCTTCCTTGTCCGAATTCCGAAGAAGATTTAGGGAGGAAAAAGAGCTCCTTCCAAGGGGAAAGCGGTTGGAAACGATCCATAAAAAGAAAGGTGTTGAACATCTTTTCCAACAAAGGAGATTTCCAGTCCAGGTCTTTCGGTCCAAAAAAGCGAAAGAGCGAAGTCCCTCGAAAAGGAGTTCCTAGCGTAATTAATGCGCCGACCTTTCTTCTAGACGTATCCGGTAACAGGAGGCATAAAAGACCTCCCGTATTATGGGTTAGAAAAACGTACTTCTTCGGTAGGTTTTTCAGTTGGGAATCGAGGGATCGGATGATATTCGTCGTGCTTAAAAAAATCGGAGGAACTTTTAGGATTTTGGGTTTGTAACCGGCTTTTTCTAGGTTTCTTGTAAGTTTTTTGTAATATACGGGTCCGGAAAAAAAACCGGGAACGATTAAAATATCCGCTTGCTCGATCGGAGTTTCTCGAGTCTCCGGGAGATAGCAAGTTGCCAGAGAGAAGAGAAACGAGAATATTTCAACGATGTAGTAATAGAATTCGCGTAAGCTTGCGAAGGTTTTTTTCATACGAAAAGCTTGAAGTATCCGAGGTTAACTGCAATATGTCAGAAGGTTTCGATGTTGGGAAAAAATTGGTCCAAACTTGTTCTGATCTTCTTCTTAGCGGTCGCTCCTGTCTACTCGAATATACCGAAATATTCGGAGCTGGACAGGATTCTACTTTCTACTTGGAACAGAACATTCCCGATACCTTTTACTAAGATAGTTAAGAGGGATATAAGCGGGAAGGGAATCCTTCAATACAGAAAGTCGTCAAAGAAGACTGTTTATATCTATACCTATCTGGTGTTTCTTCCTCGATACGGGGAAGAAGCGGAAAAACCGGTTCAGCAAGATGGAGGCAGAGAAGTGAAAGTCAAACTTCTGTACGATCCTTTATCTCTGGAAAAATACGAGGTAGAGTTGGGCGAATTCGACGAGGCCTACGATACAAGGGGGATTATTCGATGGATTCGATGAAAGCTGAATCGGAGGCATTGATTCAAGCGAAGATGCTTGAGGCCGGACTTTCTGTGGAATTCATTTCCGACTTTTTGTTAAAAGTCGACGAGGTTCGAAATGGCGAGACTGGAATCGTAAAATGGGAAGAGGTCGGAGATCTTGACTCTAGTACGGACGAAATTTCTCTCGAATCGATCGAATCGAAAGGTAGGCCAAATCCGTCGGTTTTAAACGAGCTCGTAGTTATTAAACTCAACGGCGGATTAGGAACAAGCATGGGATTGTCCGGCCCGAAATCTCTCATAGAAATCAAAAACGGAATGTCTTTTTTGGAGATAGTTGCTCGGCAGATCGAGTTTATTCGGAAAGAATATGAGATCGAAGTTCCTCTATTGCTTATGGACAGTTTCAGCACTTTGGAACAGAGTCGGGCAGAGCTAAAGCGAATCGGATTTTCTCAATCTTTCCCGACAAGTTTTCTGCAGCATAAGGTTCCCAGGCTACTCAAGAGTAGCCTAAAGCCGTTGGAGGTCCCGGGGGACGAAAATGAAGAGTGGTGTCCGCCCGGTCACGGTGATATTTGGTTTACACTTCTGGAAACCGGCATCTTAGATTCGCTGATCGAGAAGGGATATAAAGTCGCCTTTGTCTCTAACGGAGATAATTTAGGCGCCACAGTTCATCCGGGAATCTTACGGTACATGATGGAAGAAGAACTGGAATTCTGTATGGAGATGACTCCGAAAACCCTTGCTGATAAGAAAGGCGGCGCCATTTTTCGAAGGACGGTCGATGGTAAAAAGCTAAATTACCAATTGCTAGAAACGGCACAAGTGCCTCCGAATCATATGAACGAGTTTGAAGGAGTTTCTAAATTTCGGAGTTTTTCTACGAATAACCTTTGGATTCGTCTGGATGCACTTAAGGAGCGTTTAGTTTCCGGAAAATTTTCCTTATCCTTGATCGTAAATCCGAAGAAGATAGATGGGAAGGAGGTCCTACAGTTGGAAACCGCAATGGGATCCGCTATTCAAAACTTTCCAAAAGCCAAAGGGATCATCATTCCGAGAGATCGATTCGCGCCGGTAAAAAAATGCGAAGACTACTTAGTCCGCCGCTCTGACGCATATACTTTGAATTCTGACTTTTCCATAACGATGACAGAGGAACGTAAAAGTGCGGGTCTAGGGGAAGTGATCGTCCAGATGGATGATAATTATTATAAAAAAATTACTGACTTTACTTCAAGAATGAAAGCTCTTCCGTCATTAGTGCGCTGCACCTCGTTGCGAGTCGAAGGGGATGTCTTATTCGACGTTCCTTTAGAGATAGAAGGTGACGTAACTATAACCAATCCGAATCCATTGCAGAAAAAAGTCTCCGAACTAGGCAAAAATCGAATCTCCGGGGAAACGATACGTTTCCGCTTTACATAAAACAACAGTCGTTTAAAATCCTGTCTACGGGCGTTATGGGGAAAGCCGTCCGCTCCAATGCCGATAAAAGTCGAAGCTGAAATGACAGATTCCCAAAACCTCAAATTAAGGTCCTTTGATTTTGGGGACTTAGAACAATTCAAAACTGTATTTATCAATGAGAATCGAGGAAAGCCGATCTTCCTCCTTAGATTCCAAAGTATTTCCGTAATTTCTCTCGTTGAATTCATCCAACTCATTCCGCAAAAGATCGCAGAAGTAGAACCTTCTCATCGCGAATTTCTCCGCTATTATACTTATGGGGACAAAAAGAATTTATTGATAGGGGTTGCCCCCCTAGATAACTCCGAATTTGAAAATCAGGCGAATTTCGACGCTGCCATCGGTAGATTTCATGATAGCGCCGTGCGAAACGGAAGTTTAAATTTCGATTTCGGCATAGGTCGAACCCAATGTAATTTTATCTCCTACGTGGAGGAAATTTTTCGAGAGCTGGAGTCTTCCTCCTTAAAGAATTTAAAGGACAATCTGGTCCGCTGGAGTTGGACCTATTTAAATCGCGTAAACGATTATTTCGCTAGCGATCGCCCCGACGCGGTAATTCAACCGATTATTCATTATAATCATAGAGATCATACTTTCTCGATGAAAGGCGGCGAGGTTTTTGTCGGTGGAGAAGCGTATGCCGGTTATGCCGATCTGATACGCGACATCCCGCACGATCAGGACTTAAATAGAATCGAACTTTTGATCCTCGAAAAGTTGATCATGTCCTGCAACGGATCGCCGGGATTATTGAAGTTCAATATTTCTCCGCAAACATTAATCGATACCTTCGATACGGACGAGAAAGTTACTCGATTTCATGAACTTCTTTTAAAGCAAAATTTGAATCCCCAGAATATTCGTATGGAGTTGATAGAAAAGCCGTACGAGGAAGGCGAGGCTACCCTTAAATCCGTATGTAGAAGATTCTGGAATTTCGGAATCAGCTTTGCAGCGGACGACTTCGGAGTCAAAAGCCAAAGTCATCAAGTCGTATTAGACTTGGGCGAGATGATTAAGGAATTTAAATTGGATCCTATCAGCTTCAAATTTAAGGCGGACCAGGATCTAACTAAATTCTTAGATAACCTTGCATTCATCGATTATTGCCGTCGACTTTCCGATAACCGAGAAGCGATTATCACTGCAGAAGCTTTGGAAGATATAGATTCTTTAAACTTCCTAATCACTCACCAAGTATACTATTTCCAAGCGAATTTGTTTTGTCGCAAAATTTGGATTCAGGACTATAAAGATCGATTCAAAGAAATGCAAAAACTTCCGGAGAGCGCCGTAACGACGATTCTCAGTTCCACAGAATTAACCCAAAGGTTGAAGGAAATCGGAAATATCTTCACACTTGCAAGAGAAGTGGAACTTATTTAATTTCCGAATCCCTTTTTAATCTGTGGATAGTCGTCATCGTTCGAATTTCCTATTTACCGGCTACTCGAAATTCCCAAAAAAGTTTTAATGTCGCATAGTGTTTTAGTTTGCTTCTCTAAAACGGCCTATTGCTATAAACGAAAGACTTCTACCGAATTCGCCGTTGAAACCGGTAGGAGTCTTTACTTAATGTCGACCAGGTTTGTAGAGTACGTTTATTATTCTTTCAGAAAGCTCAGTGTGGATTTCTGATTTATAATCCCGTTATCTTTCAAAGTAACCGAAAGCGCGTCTCCGGTTTTCTCGATTTCAATTCGGAATTTTCCGTCCTTGTCTATGATCGGGCTATTTTCGACGTATTTCCCTTCGAAAATCTTTTGCTTGTTAAACTTAACCACATAGTTAACGTTATCTTGGCTCTCGATTTCCAGTAAGACTTGATTGACTCCTTTCGATCCATCCCAGGACATCGCAGTCCACGGCCCTTTAAATTTTTCTAAAGTAGAATCTCCACCGAAAGCTCTCATTAATTTTGCCGGTTTTGCGGCGGAAAGCACTGCGGAAACGGGACTAGAATATTCGCTTTCGCCTCCTAGGTCCGTTTTAGCCGTAACCGAATACAAAAAGAAGGTTTCCTTTTCGGGGATATCTGCGGTAAATAGCGAACTCTTTGCGTTGGCCGAGGATATAAAATTCCAGGAGGAAGATCCTCGCTTCTTGCGATAAACGTAATATTCCGACGCGCCCTTGACAGGCTCCCATTTTAAAGTGATCTTACTGTTTTTTGCATCCAGATTTCCTTTCAGGCCGGTCGGAGAAGGGAGCCTTTCTCCTCTGTGTTTGTTCGGATCGATATAACCGTAAGCGTAGTCCGAAAAAGGTCCAGCTAAACCGTTTTTGTTTACGGCAGCTACCGCATAAAACGCATACTGGGCCGGAAGTTTCTCATCCACGAAATTCTCTTTAGCTTCCTCGGCAAGTTTCGACCAAGTCCCGCTACCGAAAAGTCCTCCTGTATTATAGCGATAAATCAAATATCTGGATGCTCCGCTAACTTTTTGCCAACGAAGTTCTACCTTGCTGTTATACAGCCCTTTCGTCGCGATCAAGCCGACGGGTTTCGGAGGTTTGGAATCTGCTTTGGCAGTGCTTCCCGAGGCGGCGTCGGAAGGGTCGCCCGTCTTTCCTCCGTTGATCGCTGCGACTACATATAATTCGGTACTTCCATTCTTTGCCGCACTATTATCCGAATATGAATTGGTTTTACTTTTTCCGATAAGAACATATTTTTTCTGGGCTGTACTCCATTTATAAACGGAGTACTCGGCCACTCCGTCCATCGCTTCCCATATTATATCGATTTTATTCGAAAATTGACCCCGACTAGCTTTCAGACCTACTACCTTTGCAGGCGCTTTTTGCTCTTCCGACTTTGCATAGCCTATAGCTTCGCCATCCGATTGGTCCGAAGAATCGGAGTCCGTAAGAGTCGCGATTTTATACGCGTAAGCCATATCTTTTTGGATGCCGTCGTCCGTGAATCCATTGGTTTGCGAAAGGCCGATTTTAGCGAATGCGGAATCTCCGGGTCCTTTTCGATAAATCTCGTAGCCTATGGCTCCCGCGAGGCTTTCCCAAGTGATTTGCACTCTATCCGAGTAGGTCCCTTGCGATGCTGAAACCTCCTTCGGAGGTATGGGTTTGGTTTTCTCAGGGGGAAGAGGTTTATTATCGTTCGTTTGAGCAGGCGTCGGTTCTTCCTGTATACTTGCTACTTCATCAACGAGAACGAACGCCGATTGACAGACTTTCGTAAACCACTTATAGTCGATGTATCCGTAACCCTGGTCTCCCCATTGCGTGCTCCATGAATTAATGAATTTGAATGCGTTTTGAGAATCGTCATAGCCTACTATTGAAATTGCGTGCCCACCATAGGCTTTGCCCGCTCCTTCCTTATAGATTTCCTTACCTTTTAGGTTCATGAAATTCTCATAAACGAGGATCCCGGCGACTACAGGTCTTCCCTGTGCGAGCTGATTCTTTACTTCCATCGGATCCGTCTGCCGAACCCTTAGGAATTCCTTGGCTTTAAATTTGGAGGCAACGTCGAATGCAGATTGGGGCGGCTTAGTCAGATAATCACTGGGGTTATACGGCATTGCATCCCAAGTGGCCGCTCCGGTTTCCACCACTAGTTTCATGGCATCTGAAATTAAGGAGCCGTTATCCCTTCCGCCGTTGATTTGATTGTAGATAAACGCCGGAGAAAAGATGGAAGAATAGTTAGGAGAACCGTCGGCAGCTTTTAAATTCCAATTCCCCCTTCCTTTCCTCTCGCTATATTCCTGGAACGATTTTGTTGCGTATGCAGTGGACCAGGCAACGCAGGAGCTTTGTTGGCCCTGATCTCCCACCGGTGGCATCGAATCCGAGAGGTCTACGCTGGAGGCCATTCCGCGATGAGAAATTCGATTAGGATTAGCTTCTTTAAGGGAAGACAGGAGCTCGAACGGCTCCTGCTTCATTCCTAATCCCGGAAATTTTGCCGGTTGTCCGAATACGCCGTTCCCGGCGAGCAGTATAGTCGATATTAAAACGGAAATTTTTCTGAGCATTTTCATTCGGTTCTCCCAACTAAATTAGTTTTTGATTTCGGCTCGAATTTTTTCTTCCAACTCTTTCGAGTATTCCCGAAAGGCGTAGGGATGAGGTTCGTAGAGAGCGACCACTTCCGTCTCTTTTCCCTTGCTATCCTTTACTTTTTTCTTAATTAAAAAAAGAATATAATCTCCCTCTTGCGGAGGAGCTTTTAGCCATTTCCCGAAATATTCCGGGAAAACGAGAAATGCTAAGTCGAATTTTGTCGGTAAATCCGAGCCTCCTTTTATGGGCTTTAACACTTCTATATTAGCCGTCACCGATATCGAATTCGCGGAAATCTTGCTTTCCTTAACATTGGATAATCTTGCGAGTGCAATAAAATTGGAATGAGCCACTTGTGATTCTAGAGAAGGAGGCGGAGTCAGGGCTTCTACAGGGAGAAGAAAAAAGCTAAGGATCATAATGCAGGAAGCTGCCAGACGAATCATTCTTATCGCTCCAAGGGTAAGTTTTTGAGGGCATTACACCTTACCCCTTTAGCCGAATCCATTTCAACCGATTTTCAAGCGCCGACGAGTAACTCTTTCCGCATTTTGGAAAAAAGAAATTAACGAGATTTTAGCAAAAAGTCGTTTAGTGCTTTCGGTTTTTTGGCGCGTCTTTTCGAAAATTCCGAAAGATGCGGCAACTGCATACGCTCTCCGAGGATGATGTGTAAACGGGATTCTCCGTTCTTGGTGTATGTAAAACTTCCGACTGTTTTTTCTAGTCCTGCATACGAGTTCTGCGACCCTCTAGCTTGGCCTGCGCTGCGAGGAAGTTTTCGAACGAGTTACCGTTTATCGGATCTCGTTTAATATTGACGGTTAAGATTATGCTAACCAAAAAAGTGAAACGGTCTCGTTGTCAAAGATATCTTCTTTTTCAGGAAACGCGTTCTCGCGAGGGTAAGAGGATTCACTCAATCATCTAATTTGAAATTTACCGGAATACGGTGGTTCATTTTAATCGGACGCCCCTTGACATAACCCGGACTCCAACGAGCGGCTCGAACGACGCGAATGGCTGCATCTTCGAATCCGTATCCTTTGATCCCTGCTTTTAAAACTTTGGCATCGATTAGATTACCATGTTCGTCCACTCTAACTTCCAAAATCGTATCGGCGTAGGAAATTCCTTGTAGCTTGGCTTTTTCCGGAAAATAATCCCGTAAATCAAAGTCGATAATCGGCGTGGGTGGTTTATCGCCCATGTAAGCATATAAAAAGCCGTCTTTGTCCGTTCCATCCCCGCTTAATTTGTTGGGATCGATATCGTTATCTTCCGGATCTTTTCCATCTTTATCGGATCCCTCTACCCATTCTTCTTTTTCCACAGGAGCGGGAGAATTTTCGCCGCCGATCAGTTCGGGAGGAATTTCCTGTATGTCGACTTCGATATCTTGAAATTCTAATCTATCGGAATCGATTTCACCCGGTTTTAAATGTGTAACGATATAGTAGGTTCCGAAACATAGAAAATGCACCAAAATCGAGCCGTACAGACAGCGATCCCAAAGGTTCGTACCTTCGTACCAGCTCAAGATCGAATCCCGGACTGTCAGTAACCTTGCATTCATCGATTTTCGAGACTTATCTCTTAACTGAAAGAGCGATCTTTGTCACTCCGGCTTGTCGAATAACTCCCATCGTTTCCGCAATTTTCCCGTAAGGAAGAGAAGAATCCGCAGAAAGAGTCAATCTCATGTTGGGCCTGACTTTCGAGTCCCGGGCCAACTGAGCTCCTAATTTTTCGGGCGTTGTTTCCGATCCTTCCAAAACGATTTTCCCGTCTTTGGTAAGCGCTACCTGAACGGATTGAGCCACGTTAGGGTCGGCCGCTTGAACTTTCGGGAGATTGATGTTGATGGATTCCTTTTTTAGAAAGTTCGCAGTGACCATAAAAATGACCAACAGAACGAGAATTACGTCGACCATGGGCGTAATGTTAATGCTACCGATTTCTTCTCCGTCTCCGGAAGAGGTTTGTCCCGCCATATCCTTTCCTCCTATTTATATGCTCCGGTATTTATTTCCGGGAAAGGTTTGCTAGAAACTCCTTTGAAAGAATGTCTAAGTTGGATTGGATAATTTTTAGCTTTCGAGTAAAATAGTTATTTGCCATAACAACGGGAATTGCGACTGCGAGTCCGGCTGCCGTCGCAAGTAAGGCGGTTGAGATGCTTCGCATGACTACTTCCGCCCCTGTATTTCCTAACGTTCCTAATCTATAAAATGCATTGATGACCCCGAAGACCGTTCCTAGAAGACCGATAAACGGCGCGTTATTCCCTAAGGTATTTAAAATCGAAAGTCGAGTTTCAAATTCGACGCGTTCACCGATCGCTTTTCCTTCCATTAGCTCTTCTAAGCTTTCTTTTCCACTTTTGGAGTGTTCGGCTGAGAAACTTGCAAATCGGGCATAAACGTTTTCAGGATGGACTTCGGTGAACTTTGCGGCTTTGGAGATATCTCCGTTTCGAATCGTCTGAACGATTTCGGGCAAAAGGTTCTTAGAATCTTTCGTATTTTTGAAGAAGACTATGCCGCGTTCCACAGCGACAGCAACGGCGATGATGCTTGCAATAATCATGATGATAAAGATCGCCGATTCTCCGACTTCTACAAGTATCTCAAAGTTCATTCTACCTATCCTTCCTAATTCCTGTTTTTTCGTGAGATAGGATAACCGTCATTCCGTTTTTGTTCCCTCTTTTATCAGAGACCGGAAGATATACTCGAACAATTACGAATACAAGACAGAGTATCGGCACCTTCGGCAGAGATCAAATCGGAACTTTGCCCTTCGCATCTGCTTGCCGACCTGAGTGCAGACCAATAGGCTTCGTTGCAAGTCATGACGCATTCCTGCGCTTTTATATTTAGTTTTGAAAATGATTCGGAAGAAAGTAATGAAGTACAATATTGAGAATACGTCGCCGATTGATTTCCGGAAATGATTTTTGCTAACGAGGATTCGTCGATGCCTGATAGATCCTCCGTGAGTTTCAAGCACGTTTCCTCTTCCTCATTTGCGTTTACGCAGGCCTTCAAAGGATCGGGTGAATTCTGAAGAAGTGATTGCAAGATCAAGCCCGGGTCTGCGCCCTTATTCTGAGATTGTGCTCCTTGATTTACGCAGGCGACAAGAAAGACGGAACCGAAAATAATAAGGAAGGATCTAATAAAAAAAGAATTCTTCTTTGTAACCGTAAGCATTAGAATTTCACCTCAATTCCAATGTTGAAGAACGGGATAACAACACCTCCAGCGAGAGTGATTGTTCCGAAGGTGGGGGAAGGCTTCGGGTTGGTGCCGGAGAACGGCCTTGTATTGTCAAAATTTTGACCGTTCACGTTTTCCCGCAGATAAACGTTGATGATTTCAAAAAACGTATTCACAAAACCCCATTCATAATTAAAGAATCGGTCAAACCTTAGGTCCAAACGATGGTACGGTTTCAATCTTCGCGAATTTATGTACTCCGCGAGGAAGGGATTATTCGCGTATTCGGCAGTCCAAATGGTTTGCCCGTTCGCGGGGTTGCTAAACCTACCCCCGTCATCGCCTACGATAGGAGTATAGGGTGTGTTCGTCAAGTAGGACCAGCGTGCTCCGAATTGCCATTCCTGGCTCCAGCGCCATCCAAAAACCATGTTGATAACGTTTGTTCGGTCGTAATCGAATAGGGTCTGCTTGGCATTATGATAAAATTGGGCCAAATACCTCTGATCGGACGTTAAAGGGGGATCGCCGGGATTTTGTATAAATACGTTATTATTTCGAAAAGTTTGGGACCAAGTATATGTAATCCATCCGAACCAGTTACGCGTTCCAGGGCGCGAATTTTTTCTGAGTACGAGCTCGAATCCGTGAGACCAGCCTGTTCCACTATTCGAATAATTTAAGTTTTTATTTACGAGAAAGGGCTGAGTGATTTTTCCATAAGGATCTGGATTGGTTCCAATAGGGTCAGTGATATACGGATCAGCAACGATTAGTCTTGAAAATTCCTGTTTAAATACTTCCCCTTTGATCTGATAATCGCCGGCTAGTTGTTGATCTATACCACCCCCGTATTTAAACACTTTTTGAAAGTCCAAATGCGGATTTCCACTATCCTTATTGAATCTAGTATCTAACGGGAAGTTATAAAAATTTCCACCACCGGCAAAAATCGTAGTTCCTTTTTCGAATTTATAAGATGCCTGTCCTCTGGGTCCTAATGCGGTATGATGAACGTAAGGAATATAATCGTAGCGAACCCCGGGCTCGAATTGAAATCCACCGTAACGAAGCTTTGTAGTTAAGTAAGAATTATAGTAGGTCCCTTGTGCACGAATATTGGTCGGGATAGTTCGGTACGCGGGATTTTGAGTGTCATAGGGATTGGGACTTCGGTTAGTAGGGTCTGTCTGAACGATAGAAGAACCCTGAGATGAATAGTTCAAGAGTCTGAACTCGGATCCGAATTCTACGCTTACATGCCGATTCGGATCCCAGAAAGCGTCCTGACGCATCCCATTGTAGGCGCCGATAGCGGTATTCTTTCCCTTAATGGATCCTAGGGAAACATTGAAATCGGTGAAGGGATCATAACTGATCAGAGTCAACCGATTTGAAAAAGTTTCCGTGGGTTTCCAAGTATATCGGAGCGCTTGAGTTCTAAATCCCTGCCCGGCGGAAACACTTCCACCTGCTATGGATGCAAACGGGTCCTTAGTCGGATCGTTCTTTGATTTTGCCGGAGCGTCCAGAGCAAAGTCGTCTTTCGACGTGAATGAGTGGAAAGAAATTTGATGTTCATTGGTAAAGTTATGAACGAACTTAACTTGCGAATCTACGAATCTAGGAAGGCGAAGACCATCGGGTAAGCTTGCTCCCAACCTGCTTCCTATCTCGCTAAAAGTCTTATCCAGATATCCGACTCGGGCTGCTGCCATGATATAACCTTTTCCACCGAAGGTAGGCGCCATATAATTTACGCTTGTGGCCCAAGCGGAAATGATCACATTTCGTTGGGAGGTATCCACCTTATCTACGGTATCTATATGGATGACCCCGCCCAATGCGTTATTATAATTAGCGGGGAAAACACCGGTATAGACATCGATGGATTTTATTAGGTTAGCATTTACGACGGCGCTCAACCCGTCGAAGTGGAAGGGATACAAAATTGGAAGATCGTCGACTAAATATAAGTTAGTATTCGGATCCGCACCTCGGATCACGTAATTGTTCGCTCCACCTCCGAAAGCTGCGGCAGGTACGACACCAGGAATCGTCTCCAGGGAACGAAGTGGCTCCCCGAACGTTCCAGGCATTCGTTTAATCTCGTCGTATTTAATCGTGGTCCGGGATAGTATCGGTTTTTCCCTTTCCGCAGTAACGTTAATGGAGCCTTTAGAGACACTGCTTCCGCCGATCCCGATACCGCCGGATGAGGTCGGGGCGTCGATAAAAAGCGTTACGAGTTGGCCGGACGCGTCCACGTTCCCTTTAATTTCCTGCATCCCGTCCACTTTAATGATTCGGAATGTATAGGCTCCGGGTGTCGGTACGATTGCCTCGAAATAACCTTCTGAATCGGTCTTATAGAATTTCTTGGTCTCGAACAAAAGAACGTTCGCTTTAGCTTCGCCTTGGTTTTTTTGGCGAGAAAATAGTCTGGCTTTGAACGTGACTTCGGCTAAAAGTTCGATCGGCGCAAATGCCAATAGGATTAAGAATTTAAAGGCGATACGTTTCATAACTTATGGCACCTTTGGAGTAACGTACGCATCTTTAAAATTTTCGTACCAAGGAATATCCCCCGTAGGTTTGTCCAAATAGATCAATAGGCATGCGATGGGGTAACTTATGAATGGGCAGTCGGATTTAGTGATAGCAATACTACAAAGATCCAAATTTCGTCTTTGCACATCTCCGATTGCAACCGGATATGGAGTGGGAATCGGATCTCCGCACTTTGTCGCAAGATATTTGGCGGCGGCATAAATTTGACTATTCGAATCTCCTTGCGAAACTAGATCTTCCCGGACACAAGCCCCCGAATAGAACGCGGAAACGGAAACTAAAAAGAAGCATATTATAATCTTCTTCATTTCTTTCCGTCCGAGGAAGCCCCGCCGTGAGTAGAACGTTTTCCGCCGCTAGAATCTTTTTTGATTTCAGGCTCCGTCTCGAATCCTATGTCCGCGGGCGGAGCACCTACCACCATACCTTTTACCTTCAAAATGCTGACAGTACCGACCGGAAAAAATAAATGAGTTTCATGCCAATATCTGACTTTAACCAAAGTTTTCCCGCCCGGGATTTTACGAACTGCTTCGCTTAACGCATAGTCCATATTCAACGGATTTGTCATCGGGATTAGACCGAATAAAAAAAAGACGGAACTCTCTCCCGTAGACGTTCCTAGTTCTTCATAGTCTGTACTACGCAATATAGTTGCAGAATCGATGAGTCTTGGATCCCTGACTCGTCCTCCTACCTCGGTACGAGTGATTGTTCCCGAGCAGGCTTGGGTAAAAATAATGGAAATAACCAGAACGGCTTTTAGGAAAAATTTCTGCATGGAAAAAGAGATTATCGTCCTTTCCGTCTCGGTTCCGGTTGCAAAACGGGGTTGGAAATGACTCCGTCAAATCGAACTGCCTCTGCTGAAATATGCAAACGATTCAGCGTTAAGAAAAGAAAGATGTACTTATCAGTCCAGTAGCGCAGGTTGATCAATGCATCCGCTTCTTTTTCTTTTTGAAGTTCTTCCAAGAGTGTATCGATCGGCGGGGATTTTAATGGAATCCCGATAATAGCGACGTCGAACGTGATCCAATATTTCATGCCTTCTACAGGACCTAATACCGTATATTTTTTGTCAGCCATCGGTACTGTACTTGTTGAAAGCCCAGCACTTGAAGTAGCACAGGCGGAAAGAATCCCGATAAAAGCAGTTATAATTAGGATTCTTGCAAACAAAAGAGGCATTGATGTTTTTCCTTCGGATGAAACCGACCCAGGTCTAAATGGTTCGTTCGGTTTCTACTTTTCTTATCCGCCTAAACGATCGGAAAAGATATATTTTCCAAGGAAAAAATTCTATTCTATTTTGGAGTTCGACTGGGGATTGAATGGCGATTTGATCGGAAAATTACTAACTAAAAATTAACGTTAAAAATATATTATAAGACCGTAATAATTCTATTTACCTTTTCGGTAAAGTTGCAGTAAATTTCGAGCGGCTTTCAGGGAACTTTCCTCACCTCGAGTGACTTTCTGCTCCGCAAGTAAAAATTCGGATTCTAATTTTTCCCGGAAGTCTTCGATCAAAAGGGATTGTACCGACTCATATAACCAATGCCTAGCTTGATCTTTTCTGTTTATATCGAAATATCCGTTCGAACGTACAATTTCGATATATTTTAAAATTTCGAGCCATAGTTCGGAAATCCCCTGTCCTGTCAGCGCGGAACATGTTAATACATTCGTTGGGGCGCCCGATTCGTGAGGCGGGAGAAAATGAATTGCCGATGCGGTTTCAGATTTGGCGCGTTCTGCTCTTAGTGCGTTTTCTCCGTCGGCCTTGGTAATCGCAATTAAATCCGCCATTTCCATAATGCCGCGTTTGATTCCCTGCAACTCGTCTCCGGCACCTGCAATGAGTAAAAGTAAAAATACATCGGTCATGGAATGAACGGCTGTTTCGGATTGGCCGACTCCTACCGTTTCAATTAAGATAGTGTCGAAGCCTGCCGCCTCGCACAGAAAAATTGTTTCCCTCGTTTTACGGGCAACACCTCCAAGAGAATCTCCGGAAGGAGTCGGGCGAATGAACACTTCTTCTTTTCTGGAGAGAGTTTCCATTCTGGTCTTATCTCCCAAGATGGAACCCTTCGAAAGTTGTGAAGTCGGATCAACGGTTAATACTGCGAGCTTTCTCCCTTTCTGAACAAGAAGATTCCCGAAGGATTCGATGAATGTACTTTTTCCGACGCCTGGAATTCCAGTAATTCCGATTCGGATGCTTTTTCCCGAATGGGGGAGGCAACGTTCGATGATTTGTTCCGCCAAGTCTTGGTGGGAATGCAGAGTGCTCTCTACAAGAGTGATTGCCCGGCTGAGTAGAACCCTATCTCCGTCTAAGATTCCTTTTACGAACGTACCTATTTCCGGAAGGGGCTTTCGATGACCGCCGCCTCTAAGAAGGCTTTCTTTTTTTTTCTCCGATTCAGGCACGAATCCTAAACACCTTCTGCGGTTTTGATGAGAAGTTCCAGTATATCCACTCCAGCCTTCGAGATTTTTGTTCCAGGTCCGAAGATACCGTTTACTCCCGCCTTATACAAAAATTCGTAATCTTGTTGCGGGATCACGCCGCCGGCGATTACGAGAATATCGTCTCTTCCTAAGCGCTTCAGTTCTTGGATGACCTGAGGCACCAGTGTTTTATGACCTGCTGCAAGGCTGGAAACACCTAGAACATGCACGTCGTTTTCCACAGCCTGCTTGGCTGCTTCGGCAGGAGTTTGAAATAGAGGGCCTATATCCACGTCGAATCCCATATCGGCAAAACTTGTAGAGATTACTTTTGCCCCCCGGTCATGTCCATCCTGTCCCATCTTCGCGACCATAATCCTGGGCTGACGTCCTTCCAATTTGGAGAATTTTTCCGAAAGCCCTTTGGCCTTCTTAAAATCCGGATCGTCCATGATTTCCTCCGAATAGACACCGGTTATGGAATGGGTGATTGCTTTGTAACGGCCGAAGACTTTTTCCATTGCAAAGGAAATTTCTCCGAGAGTTGCCCTTTTTCTGGCCGCGTCAACTGCCAGATCCAACAAATTCCCCCGTTCCCCTCCGGCACATTTGGTAATAGCATCCAAGGCAGATTGAACCGCATTAGCATCCCGATTCTTTTTAAGTTCGTTTAATTTACGAATTTGGGATTCGCGAACTGCAGTATTATCGATATCTAATATTTCAAGCGGATTCTCTTTGCTTGGCCGATATCGATTGATTCCAACGATTACGTCCCTTCCCGAGTCGATTCTTGCTTGTTTCCGAGCGGCGGCCTCTTCGATTCTCATTTTCGGAATACCGGTTTCGATGGCTTTTGCGATCCCACCCAATTTTTCCACTTCCTGAATCAGCTCCCAAGCGCGATGGGCTAAATCGTTCGTAAGAGATTCCACATAGAACGACCCGCCCCAAGGATCCACTACTCTGTGGATATTCGTCTCTTCCTGCAGATATATCTGAGTGTTTCTTGCGATCCTTGCGGAGAAATCCGTAGGTAGAGCGATGGCTTCGTCCAATGCATTCGTGTGTAAGGATTGAGTATGCCCTAAAGCGGCGGCCAACGCTTCGATGCAAGTTCTTGCCACATTATTGAACGGATCCTGTTCGGTTAAGCTCCAACCGGAGGTTTGGCAATGAGTTCTTAATGCGAGTGACTTGTTGTTTTTAGGCTGGAAACTTTTGACGATTTTAGCCCAGAGCAAACGCCCTGCTCGCATCTTCGCGATTTCCATAAAATGATTCATTCCGATCGCCCAAAAAAACGAAAGCCGAGGTGCAAAGCTATCCAAATCCATTCCGGCCTTGATTCCAGTCCTAAGATACTCGAGTCCGTCCGCTAACGTATAAGCCAATTCCAAGTCGGCAGTCGCTCCCGCTTCCTGCATATGATAACCGGAGATCGAGATCGAATTGAATTTAGGCATATACTTCGTAGTGTATTGAAATATATCCGCGATAATTCTCATGGACGGCTCTGGAGGATAAATATAAGTATTCCGTACCATGAATTCTTTTAGAATATCGTTTTGAATGGTTCCGGAAAGTAGCTCCGGTTTCACACCTTGTTCTTCGGCTGCTACGATATAGAAGGCAAGAGTCGGAATGACCGCACCGTTCATCGTCATGGATACTGACATTTGATCCAACGGTATTTGATCGAAAAGAACCTTCATATCCAAAACGGAATCGATAGCCACGCCCGCTTTTCCCACGTCTCCAACAACGCGTTCGTGGTCCGAGTCATATCCTCTGTGGGTCGCCAAATCGAAGGCGACCGAGAGACCTTTCTGTCCTGCTGCCAGGTTCCTTCGATAGAAGGCATTTGACTCTTCTGCCGTCGAGAATCCTGCATATTGTCGGATGGTCCAAGGTTGCTGGACGTACATGGTCGAATATGGTCCTCTAAGATAAGGTGGAATTCCCGCCGCATACTCCAGATGCTCGAGCGATTTAGCATCGTCAGAAGTATAAACGGGTTTAACCGGAATTTTCTCCGGGGTATGCCAGATTCTAGATTCTAAATTAGAAAGTCCTAATTCATCTAAGGCTTCCTTGGACCAATCGGCATACGTTTCCTTTGAACTAGAATGTTTAAGATCAGACTCGAATGTAGGTCGCTTCATCGTATTCCCAGCCTTTTTTGAAGATCGGTCAAGGTTTTGAGTAGATCGGATTTGATATGTAAAAAGCCTTGGATTCCCAACTTTTCCAATTCGGAAACTACTTCCTTCGGATTTCCGGCGACGAGAGGGATCGGTTTTGGATTCAGTTCGGGAAGAATTTCTCCTACCCATTTTAGAACTTCCTCGTCGGAAGAGCAGAAAACAATCACTTCAGGTCGCTCTTTTGCGATGGCGGACTTTGCTTCAGCGGAACTCTCGTAACTGCCTGGATCGATGACCGTAAAGCCTCCGCAGCCTAAGAAGTTCAAAGAGAAGATTGCTCTGGCCTTCTTCATCTTTAAATCCCCGACCGGGATCAGTAAAACTTTTATCGGTTTACCCGTATTTTGTTCCCGGTTTTCAGTTAAGAATCGAATTTCTTCGATCGCATCGCCTGCAAAAAAATCAGGTATTGCAAGGCAGGTCGATTCCCCGGGTTTTGTTTCTAGAGGTTTCGTCGGTACGGATTTGTTTAAATTCTTATTGGTGATTTTATCTTTTAGATTCGGATATTGATTCGTTCCGAGAAAGATTTCCTTTCTAGTCGAATAATTTTCTTCCTTTTTCTTCCTGGATTCTCCGATGCGAGCTTGAATTTTTCCCGATTGTAAAGAAGAGAGAAAGCCGCCTTCTTTTTCGATTTCGCAGAACAATTTCCAAGCCTGTTCGGTCATGGACTGAGTCAGAGTTTCGAGATAGTAAGAGCCGGACGAAGGATCGACGACTTTGTCCAGATAGGATTCGTGCTTCATCAATAACTGAACGTTCCGCGCTATTCGGAGCGAAAAAGAATCCGCCGGTTGAATCAGATGATCGAAGGGTAGGACGGTGATAATTTCGGCCCCTCCGATTGCGGCGGCCATCGCTTCGGTCGTTGCCCTAAGCATATTATTATAAACATCGTAGACCCCATAATTGTACTTTGCGGTTTCCGCCGCGATAAAGGGTAAACTTGCCTCTCCAGTTTCGGAAGAGTAGACCTTAAAAATTTCCGCCCAGAGAGTTCTAGCGGCACGAAACTTTGCAATTTCTAAAAAGTAGTCGGGCCCAACGGTAAATTGCAGTATGGTTTGAGAGTTAACGGTTTCCGGTTTTAGTCCGCTTTGGGAAAGTTGATATAAATATTCTGATCCCAATGCCAATGTAAAAGCGAGTTCTTGTACGATCGTAGATCCGCTATCTCTGAAAGTGGAGGAGTGAACGGTAAGACTTCGATAATTCGGCCAAGTTGCCGCATATTCTTCCAGAATAGGTTTTAGAGTCTCCGGGCCATGACCGCCTGAGCGACCGTGGCGGGCTAAAATCCGGAACGGATCGTATCCTAATCCGCCGACTAACGGTTTGATCTTAGGAAGCCATCCGTGTATTTCCGGAGATCTTTCTTCGGCAATAAAATGAACCGTGATATCATTCAGGGGGAGTTCGGTCAGAAGAAATTCTAAATCTTCCCTTTTTTCGACCGGAATTCCCCTCCGCCCGGTCGTAGAATTCTGAACCACGAATCCGATTGAATTCACTCCGTTCGCGACTGCTTCTAAAGCCAGTTCTTTTGCGAGTTTTAAATCGATAGAATCTATATCCTGACGGATATTCCATTCGTTTGTGAGCTTTCGTGTAGAACGAGCGAAAGGAAAGGTGCCCGGAAGATTGGAAACGGACCATTCCAATCCTTGAAGATTTTCTTTTCTATAAAAGGGCTGAACTTTAAAGCCTTCCTGAGTTTCCCAAACCAGCTTTTTCTCGAAATCGCCTCCCTTTAGATCTTTGATGATTTGATCCGTCCATTCTTTCGTTGAGACCGGCGGGAATTCGCTAAAGAGTTTTTCAGTGTCCATAATATTCTCTTCTTTTGTGAGAAGATCCTTTTTCTAGGGAATAAGTCAAAATCTTCATGTAAAGTCTAAAAACTCCGATCAGGTTCCTTTTTTCGTTGATAAATAATGGGGAAGGGAAATTAGCACGGACACGATAAGCGTACTAATAATTACGAATAACGAAATCTCTATAGAGACATGGATTTCCTCTCCGAGTAACGGCTTAGAAATCGCCGGTAATAATAGTTTGATTCCTACAAACGCTAAAAGTAGAGAGACGCCCTTTTTTAAATGAACGAATAGTTCCATTACACCGCCGAGTAAAAAGAATAAGGATCGCAGTCCCAATATTGCAAAGACGTTCGAGGTATAAATAATGAAGCTATCTTGAGTGATCGAAAATATCGCAGGAATCGAATCCACCGCGAACAGTATATCGCTGAACTCCACTACAAGAAGAATCAGAAAGGTTGATGTGAAGACTATCTTCCCTTGCTCGCGCACCATCAATTTTTCCGGATGAAATGTAGAAGTCATCGGCAGGATCTTTTTGGCGTATTTTAGGAGTTTCATTTCCTCCGGATCGAAATCTTCTTCCTCGCTATGAAAGTACATTTTCCATGCCGAGTATAAAAGAAGAATTCCGAAAAGATATAGAATCCATTCGAATCGCGAGACTAACTCCGCTCCTGAAAAGATCATCGCGGCACGAAAGATTAAGGCCCCTAAAATACCCCATTTAAGAATCATAGGTTGATGGTGCGATTGGATTCTGAATTTCGCAAAGATCATAATAAAAACGAAAAGATTATCGACTGAGAGGGAATATTCTAAAAGGTAACCGGCCAAAAATTCTAGAGTTTTTTCCTTCGCGATGGCTGGCTGGATCGGATCGTCGTGGAATATATATATGAGGGATGCGAAACCTAACGCCAGGGAAACCCAGAACAAAGTCCAATAGCCGGACTCTCTAAGGGAAAGTTTGCGGGCTTTTCTATTTAGAACAAATAAATCTAGATAAATTAAAAGGCCTACCCCTAAGCTGAAAATGAGAAAAAGTGTAGAATCTTTTTGGCTAAAAGAAAGCATCGCAGCGTCCAGACCCGAAAATGGTTGATGGGAGACAGGTTCTAACCTGAGAGCAGGAAGACAATCCCAAATCCCGGACTTTCCCGAACCCGGAGGCTCAATTGCTTTATATTGTTTATCCTCTCCTATGCCTTTTGCATCTGGTTGTAGTCAATGTTTGGCCAGAGGTCTTCTTATTGAGGCTGGGATCGAAAGTTTTACCGATTCTGCTATTGCTTTGGGATTTCACTAGGGATAGACGTTGGCAGACTAGAGCGACCGGAATATGGATAGGTTTTGGTTTGGTATTTTCCTTCTTCGGGGATGCAATTTTAACTTTTCCGGCAGAATATTTCGTTTTCGGCTTAGGAAGTTTTTTGATCGCGCAGTTATCCTACTCTTGGGGCTTTTCTCGTGGAAATCCGGTGCAGATCGTCCGCCTAATACCCTTCGTTATTGTAGGTGGCGGCTTCTACTACTGGCTTCTTCCTGGAATTCCGATCGCTATGAGTTTGCCGGTCTTACTTTACGTTGCCGCGATTTGCACGATGGGTTGGAGAGCTTCATCTAGAGAATGTGAAAAATCGGATTTGTGGCTGGGAATTTCGGGCGCAGTCATTTTTATTTTTTCCGATATGCTGATTGCATTAAGTCATTTCACTTCGATCCGATTTCCGGCACACGGGAGTTGGATTATGGGAACGTACTACCTCGCTCAATTTTTAATTTTTGTTTCCACGGAAGAAGAATCTTGAACTGAAATTTTAGGATTGTTTTTTCGAATAAAGAATGGAATTTCTTCCGCAAACGCTTTTACAAGCGTCGATGTTCCTCAAAAAAAATGAACACGCGCGATAATTTTTGGATGAGAAAAAACGAAAAATTAGTATTGAACCCGATGGGAAATCTCCCTAGAATTGACGCGACCGGAGTTAACATATGAGTATCAAACCTCTTAAAGAAACAACTTTCCTCGAGGCCATTGCAGCGGCGATCCAACACGAGAAGGACTACTTCGAGTTCTATATGGATACGTACGAAAAACTTCCACCGGGTCGTACGCGGGAACTTTTCGAACGCCTTGCAGAGGAAGTGGATGATCATATCAGATTCATTACTGAAATTTACGAAGTAGCGGAAGGCGCCGAACTGCCTAATCTAAAACAACTTACGGCGATCCATAAATTTCACCAGACGACGATTCAGAGATTGATGAATAAAGTGGAACGGACGATCACCGGTTCCGGCTCCAAAGACGCACACGAAGCTTTAGAGCTAGCAATTAGAGAAGCGGAGAACTCAGTGGCATTTTATGAAAAGCTAACGACCAAGTTCGCCGATCCGAATATTAGGCTATTGTTTAGCAAACTTATGGAATATAGTCAGAATTATCAGTCCCTTTTGGAAGCGGAGCTCAATGCCCTGGATCAAACTCATTCGGGCAGAGGTGCGTATTTTTGGGACGAACAGGCCGAAGAAGTCGCGAAAGCGGTAGATAGTCCCGCAAAAGGCGCTAAAAGTTCTAAAGTTGCCAAACCCAAAAAAATCCTCCCTAAAAAAGTAGCTAAGAAAGCGGTCCCAATCCCGAAAAAAGCCTCCGCCAAAAAGAAAATCGTACCGGCAAAGAAAAAGATCGCCGCTAAGAAATCCGCACCGAAAAAGAAAGTGGCTGCCAAGAAAAAACGCTAGAGATTCCTATTAAAATCGGAGCGCTCTCTTTCCGAGACGCTCCGTTAAAAAAGGGTTTTGTCTTCCGTACTAAAGTTTCAATTTGGACGAAGGATGAAAACAAACGCCACTCCGGATTGGGTAAAGATCCAAGCCTTATATCCAGTAAATCGGGAAATGATCTGGTTAAATAATTGCGGTACTACTCCTTGTAATACTGAAACGATCCGTTGGGTCAACGAGTATCTTCAAGGATATGCGTCTCATGGCGGTCTCACGGAAGTAAGACGTTATGTAACCGTCAAAAGGGTGATTCGGAAAATTCTCGCCGAATTACTAGGTTGTGACCAGGGAGAACTCAGCTTAATTCATAATACGAACGAAGGGATGAATTTTATTTCCTTGGGTGTGCAGTTGCAGCCTGGGGACCAAATTTTACTTCTTGAGAATGAGTATCCTTCCAACATTTACCCTTGGGAACACTGGAGGGAAAAAGGGGTAGAACTCGCCTTTGTTCCGATGTCGGAAACTCCAGAAGGATTTTTAGAAAACTTAAAAGATTCGTTAACTCCGGAAACTAGATTGGTTAGTCTTTCCGCGGTTCACTGGTGTACAGGGATGCCTTTTCCTTTAGAAGAGATCGGAACTCTTCTGGCGGAAAAAGGAATCGAATTTGCATTAGATGGGGCACAAGGTGTCGGCTTGTTACCCATTCGCCCTAGAGAAATGAAAATTTCCTATATGGCTTTTCCGGCTTGGAAATGGCTTCTTGGACCTCTAGGTTTAGGAGTGATGTACGTAGCCAAAGAAAAATTGGAATCTCTCCAATTCCCGTTCAAAGGTACGGGGTCGGTTGTAAACGACGAAGTATATCTTCCGTATCGCGAAGAATTGAAAGGTACAGATCGGTATGAGATTTCAACCGTGAATTTTATTGACTGGGTCTATTTTCAGTCGACCTTGGAGATGCTGAATGAGATAGGCTTCCATTCTTCTATGGCTCGAATTTACGAACTCGCAGATTACTTATCGGACCGGTTACGGGAGGCCGGCTGGAAGCTTTGTTCGGATCATTTTCCGGATTTTAAAACTGGAATTGTCGTGGCCGAAAAGCCGGGCATATCCATGGAAGACACGGTCAATCATTTGAAAAAAAATGGTGTTATGTGCGCTTTGCGTCTAGGGAAGGTTCGATTTTCACCGCATATCTATATCGCGAAAGAGCAACTGGATCGCGTAGTCGATCTCTTGGCAAGGTGAGATTGGCAAAGTTTTTTGAACGGATCTCTCTTCTATTTCCTGTCTGGGTAATTGCGGGAGTCTCCATAAGTTGGATTTATCCTAGTTGGATAGTTTGGTTCGACGGCCCTTGGATTACCTATAGTTTAGGAATAACGATGCTTGGAATGGGGATCACACTGGTCCCGGAAGATTTTAAGCGAGTCTTCCAGACTCCGAAGGCCGTTTTGATCGGTGTAGTAGGTCAATATACGATTATGCCTTTGGCAGGTTGGGCTATCGGAATTTTATTGGAACTTCCGTCTCCTCTGGCAACGGGGCTAATCGTGGTTGCTTGCTGTCCCGGCGGCGTTGCTTCCAACGTGATCACATTTTTAGCGAGAGGAGATGTGGCATTGTCGGTGACTATGACTGCCGTATCTACTTTGCTCTCCGTCGTCCTTACTCCTATGTTAACCTTACTCTTGGTCGGAAATCGTGTGGGGGCCAATCCGTACGGGCTATTTTTGAACACCTTTGAAGTCGTTATCGTACCAGTGACATTAGGGATTCTTTTGAATCGATACACTCCCAGGTTTGCCGATCGAATTAAAGTGGTTTCTCCATTTGTAGCAGTGCTTTTGATTTCACTCATTGTTTCTTCTATTTTAGGGTCGGGAAAATCTGCGGTTATGAAATCGGGGATGCTTCTACTTTCCGCTGTCTTCCTCCTACATTCGGCAGGTTATTTTTTCGGATACTGGTTTGCTAAATTGACGACACGATCCCTAATCGTTTCTCGAACAGTTTCTATCGAGGTCGGAATGCAGAATAGCGGCCTTGGAGTCGTTCTATCTAAAAATAATTTTACGGACCCTCTTGTTGCAATCCCGGCTGCCTTATCCAGTTTTATTCATTCTTTAATTGGAAGTGTTTTAGCGGCAATTTGGAGAAAGTATCCACCCGTCGGAAAAGAGGAAATTTCGGAGTTTCCGAATGATCTTCCTTGATTTTTCAGCCAACTTTTTTTTTATTGCTTATGCAACCTCGAAACCTACAGGCGGGGGGAGTCATTTTTGGCTCGAAAATCCCGTTTTTTAGGTTTTAGGTTAATTTTCGCAAAGAGAAACCGCCATGAGAGAGATCATTAAGCTTTCCTGTCAGGTATGTAAGAAAGATGCTTACTTCCAGACGAAAAATAAAAAGGCGAAATCCGAGAAACTTGTTACGAAAAAGTTTTGCAAATTTTGCAGAGCGCACGTCGAACATAAGGAATCTAAGGTATAACCGAAAAACCGATGGTCGCAAAAAAACTTGCATACGATAAGAAAATCCTGACCGAGTTGCAGGAGTTACTGGTAGAGAGAAAAAACTCTCTATTGGAGAAGTATGCCAAGTGGGAAGATAACAGTAAACCTTCCGGCCTAAAAGAGATGGGTGATATCGCCGATATCGCATCCGAAATCAACGAAGAAATGCTCAGTTCCGTTCTAACCGAATCCGAAATCGATACGATTCGTGAAATCGATGTGGCCCTAGAGAAAATCGAGGATGGGGCCTATGGAATTTGCGAGGGAACCGGTAAAAAAATTCCTCTAGCCCGCCTAAAAGCGATTCCATGGACTAGATACACCGTGGAGTATGCAGAGGCCGTATCTAAGCATCGCGCTTCCGGTAAGAAAAGCCCTTTGTCTCCCACGCTAACGGGTACATATAAAATCCCTACGGACTTGGATTCTTTAGACGATTGAGTCTCTCCTTTCTGTTCTTTTCCCATTTTTAGATTGAAATCTACCTACTTTCCAGGACCATTTCCAATTCGTGCCAAGCATTTTTGCCCGATTGAGGCCGCTTAGAACCCCTACTTTCTTAACGCTTATCTTAAGTGTGATCTTATCTTATATTTTGTTGCGCTGGTCTTTATTGGTCCGCAATCCGGATGCAAGTTTTGGGATCGCGTGCATTCAATTCCTCGCCGGATTATTACCGAATTTGCATCATCGCAAATCGGGTAGGATCTTTACGGCAGCATTCGCGTTTCTTTCTCCGGGATTACTTTCAGCCACGGAAATAGGATTTCTTTATCTCTCGGCACTATTTACCGGTGCAACCTTAGGTGTTTTTCTGAGACAGTATGTTTCAACGTTCTATGGACACTCGGTTAACGAAGAAGATCCGGTACTAAAATATTTTTATATCAACCGACCGTATAAGAATTCTCTAGACTTCACTAAGAATCCAAAAGCCGGGCTTCTTGCACTTTTCGCTTTTCTGCTCGTGGAGAGACTACTAACATATTTTGGCATTTCTCCGCTGACGGACGGTATTCTTCAGGATACCGAATACTCCACAGGGATTTCGTCCAAGTACGCGTTTGGATTGACTTTGGACGGATTGGGAGTTTGGCTTTCGGCATTAATTTACTTTCTTGCCGAAGAGACAAGTTCTCATGATACGGACCCGCCCGTAAAACAATGGAGAACCGGAATTCTCGTTGGATTCACCGCAAATTTAATTTTAGGAGCTCTCCAAGGACTTTCTAAAGAAACTGTTTTTCCATTCAGTTCAGGTAATGCGGAAACATTTGGCGTCTCAGGATTCTTTCCGGATGCAGCTTCCTTCGGGGTCGGCATGCCGATCCTAGCGGGTTTATTTTTATATCATGTTCATAGTCGAAACTGGCGGATTATCTCTAGAGTTGTGTTAAGCATCTCGATTTTACTTCCCCTCTTTTTAGCGGGAAGATTTCAAGGAAGCGGATTTTGGGTCCTCTTACTTTTGGAAGGAATGACGGTCGCTATTCTCTCTTACCAAAAAAGATTCAGGAATCCTATCTTAAAATATTCCTTCATTCCTCTTGTTTTCGTCGGAACCATTCTCTTATTTGTGGGAATGTATTTTGCGGGAGGATTTGATTGGTCACCGACCGCTTGGCAGGTATTTAGGGAAGACATAGCTACGGCCTGGCATAAAGGAAAAGGACTTTCCAAAATCCTAGAATTGTACTGGAAGGACGGCTGGATTCAAACTTTATCCGCTTGGAATTGGTGGAAGGAAGCCCCCATTTTCGGGCAGGGCTTCGGAAACTTCGCTCTTCGTTGGATAGAATTAGGTCCCAAAGGATCTTTTCCTCCGCAAGGACAACAGGATTTTGTTCTCAGCTCTTTGGTATTATTAATAAGCGACGGCGGAGTTTTATTTTTTCTTCTCTTTGCCACATGGATCGGATTCGAGGCGTATTTACGGGGAACGTACTGGACCTTAGTTTTATTACTTTTTCCTGTTTTCTTTTACCAACCTTGGATCGGAGGTGCCGGAAGTTTAGGTTTTCTTTTATTTTGGATTTTAGGCTCTTCTGGACCTTCTACGAGAATGTTTCCGAAATGGTGGATCGTCCCCGCCTTTAATTTAGTCTGTTTGGTGTTCGGTCTTACAATCGCTATGAAAACCTTAGTCAAGCTTTCTAGCCATGCGCAGGGACCCGAATTTCGATACGAGGAGCGCAAGACCTTCCAGCTTTCCGCGAGGGAAAAGAATACGGTTAAAAACGGCCTAAGAGTCCACGTATTCCATTCAGGAACTTCATGGGTTATAGGTGATAAGAATTCCGTGAATCTAAGAGTCGGTCTAGCTCAAGACCCTAAACCAGGAAAGCCAATCTATATTAAATGGATTTTTTCGGATGAAAAAGGTGTGGAACTACAGTCTAGGAGCACTCCGCTTAACTCTATATCAAATCCGGTGGCTTTGACCGTTCCTGCTGGAGCAAAACTTTTAACTGCAAAAGTTCTAAGAGTTTCCTGGATGGAATTCGGACCAACCGAGTTCTTTATCTCCGCAGAAGACTTTGACGGATTAAATCGAATTCGTTGATCGACGTTTGTTTTACTAATCTAAGTCTAGTTTCGTCGGAACTTGATTCCATGTAACACATCAAATGAATTCCGGATCTGCTGCCGAATTCGAACGGTCCAGCGCCAAATAATTAGAGTCCAAGGTATATTCGGGAATCGATATAATGCTCCGTTTTCATGATTTGGATCTTCATGTCTGAAGTTCTTCCAAACCGGAACCGCTCTAATTCCGACAAAGCTTTTTCCGGCAATATAAAAAGACGCCTCGGTCTCTTTACCCAAAATCGGTTCCTTTGTTACCGGAGAATAAAAACCTCTTATAGAAAGAGAATAGGCAAGAGTAGGTTCCTCTTCTTCGCGAGTTCCCAAAGTGACAGATAGGAATAACGGTACTTTTAAGATTCTCTCTTGAAAGAAGGACGGATTTAAAAAACCCCGTAAAAGAAACAAAATACCTAACCAGGTCGGGTACTCCATAAAAAGCGCGATAAATTGTTGGAAATCGATACTTACCAGGTAGTACGGAATGAGTTGGGGCGAAAAAAGATAAAAATTTAAACAGAATATAGGCATCCCAAATAAGAAAATTGCGACTAATGTTCTTCCCGCCGAAAGGGATCGAAATAGAGGAATTTCGGTAATCGGCTCTCCTGTCTGAGTCTTGCGTAACCATGAATCATATCGGCTGTATTTCTGGATCATAGAATAATCGTCCAAAAATAAATTCTCAGTCTGCATCAACTCGAACGGAAATGTTACTTGCGCTTGAACGACTAGATATTCCAAAACTATAAAAGATAATCCTAATAGAATGGGAACGAATAGAATCCCGTTTCCCCCGGCTGCGACTAATCCGTTATAAATCCCGTGGAGTAAGATAACTCCTAAGAAGGCTAGCCAGGTTTCGAAACTTGAGAAAGTGGCTTTTCGGATTTGATAATTTCTAAGCAAAAAGAAGCCTAAAATTCCTCCCGAAAAAGCGTGCAAGGGCAACGAAGTTCCGGCTCGCAAGAGGCTAGGCCAAAATTCCAATTGAAAAGAATAAAAAATGTTTTCGATACAACCGAACGATGCTCCTACGGTTAGTCCGAAATAAAGTCCGTCAGCGAGGCTTAAAGTTCTTCCGACTCGCCGAAAATACCAAAGTGCAATAAGAGCCTTGGAACTTTCTTCAGGGAGAGCTCCGCTAAAGATCGCCCGGGAAAATTGGGAAAGTTCGGGAAAGAAATCAAAAACTTGAACTTCCCAAACTAGAGAAATTCCGGTAGCGACCATTCCGGAGAAAACGGCCGTCACGGTTGCAAGATTGCCTTGTCCCGAGTAGTACGTCTTTTTATAGAAGCCCCAGTAAAACCAGGCGGCCAACAAAGCCGTAATCGGCTTTGTTAACTCCAACCAGATTTCCGTTCGACCCATAAAAAAAGGCATTGTCCAACTAGTATCGGACAATGCCTCCTTTGGAGTAAATCCAAGACGCTATTTCTTAGATAACGATGGATTGTTTCCTTCTCAAGATATACAGTCCGATTCCTCCGATTCCTAAGAGGGCGATCGCGTAGAATGCCGCGAATTTCTTTACCGATAAAAATAGGTAACCTAAAAAGTTCGGGGAATCCGGAACGGGGAAGACCTTACTTTCATTCGTGATATGATTATACCAAGTCTTGTAATTAGTTCCTTTTGACTCTACCCAAAGGTAGAAGTCTCCATAACCGGTTTGTGAGGCTTTTCGTATATCCTGCTTTTCGTACGGATATTTCCAGGCTCCCGGTATAAGGATTGCCCAGGGAAATCCCGTAGAGTCCATATATGCGTCCGATCCGTCTGCGTTTTTATAAAGTCCGGGAAAATGAATATCCTGCTTCGAATTGACTACATGCGCGAATAAATCGTAAGGGAACGCACCCAGCTGAGCTCTTGTTACCGGGGTGTTGAAGATGATCTCGATGGTGGCCACATGACCTTGCTTGAAGACTTCTCCCGGATTTGCGTTTTGGCCGTTCAGAGTTTTGCCCGAGTCCGGTAAAAGCTCGTATCCCTGATTTAATTGTGCGGCCGTAAGGGTTGCGGTTGTATGAGCCAGCTTATTATTCTCGTTACCGTCAGTTCGTTTATACGTAACGGTTGCGCCTACGTTAACGGGTAGCTTGAGTAAAAGTTTATGCGTGTACCCTGCTCCTCTCGCGACATGCTGGTATTTTCCGCGAAGCCGCACGATTTTACCCGTCGCATCCAAGTCCTCTTCGTTTCTGAATTGCACGACATAGTCGTTCAGATCGGCATCACCGGGAGAAGGATAAAGATCTTCGAATGCAAGCGTATAAACTCCCTCGGCAGGATATAAAAGTTCCGTGGAACGAGACCGATCATCCGGATAAATATCCGTGTTGTCCGGGACCCCGTCTCCGTCGGAATCTGCAACCTTATTAGAAGGCAGAGTAATCGCGTAACGAATCGTTCTAGTAATTCCTAAACGTTGCTCCAGACTGACGTACTGAGAAATGGACTCTCCTCCGATGGAAATATCGATCGTAATACTTCCCACGGACGTCGGAACGGTTAACGATCCGGTTACCTTACCGGAAGAATCGGAAATCCCTTGGAAAAGAAGATTACTCGTCTCGTCATAGACAAGAACCGTAGCCCCGCTGACAGGCTTTGTTTCCTTATCCACGACCGTTAAGTTAAGAGGAATCGTTTGAGTCGTATTAAAATTGAAATGTGAGCTTCCTTTCGGATCATCTACGACTACGACTGCCACGGTCGGAGTTCCGGATCCTTTATCTCCGCCTGAATTCCCCGAACCAGAAGTATTGGTTGAGCCTCCGTTATTTCCGGACCTGTCATCCGACGAAGGATTATTAGCGAAACCGGAATTGTTCTCGGTGCCTCCGTTCGATGAATGATTGCCGGAATTGGAATGATTCCCTGAGTTTCCGTTTGAGGAAGAATTATCGGAAGGACCGGTATTAGAACTAAAAGATCCGCTTCCATCCGAAGAAGAATTATTGGAAATATTCGTATTACCGGACCCATCGGAGGAAGAGGAACTCCCGCTCGGGTTTCCCGAGTTTGTCGCTCCGGTTCCGGACGAAGTTGACGGAGTCGAACTTGAATTGCCGGTCGTTCCGGTTCCTGTGCCCGAAGAAGATGTCGGGGTAGAATTGTTGCTAGGTAGGTTAACGGGATTTCCGGAACCGTCGCCAGGTGCAAATACCACTCCGGCACTTCCAGAATTGCCGGCAATTCCAGTACTACCGGTACTTCCTGTTTGGGTGTTTAGAAGGGAAAGGAATGGAAGCAAAAGGCCTTTTTTTTTGCCGTTATTGCAATTTAGAATCAGTCCGGCCATTAGGGCCAGTAGTATGATTTTTTTCATGGCGGTTTGAAACTCCCGCATTTAAACTCTAGTCTAAGAGAAGACGACGGGTTCGGAATGAATACGACAAAGGGAGTATTATTTTTTGCCGGTATGCAAAACCGCATTTCCAAAAACGAAGTTTTTATACCGGACATCTTTAAATCCGTGCTTTTGGAATAATTCTTTCAGAGAATTCTGATCGGGGTAGGTTAACGAAGACACCGGTAAATAATTGAACATTTCGTTTTTCCCTCCCCAAAGGAGATACCCAAGAAGTGGAACGATTCGAAAAAAATAGAAATTCGCCAACCATCGGACTAGCGGATGCTTAACTTTACCGACATCAAGGTTTGCAAATATTCCTCCGGGTTTTAAGATTCTATAGATTTCCGAGATCGCTTTATCTAAATTATCCACGTTTCGCAGGCCGAACCCGACGCTCACCGCGTCTAGGCTAGCGGACTGAATGGAGGAAAGGTTTGTCGCATCGCCGAGCTGAACTTGGACCCGACCTTTCTGTATTGGGCCAGCCAATCTATGCCGTGCAACATCGAGCATTCCTTCCGAAAAGTCTATAGAAAGTAATTTGTCGACTTGCAGTGACCTTTCTAGTCTTACCGAGATGTCCCCGGTTCCGCAACATAAGTCTAATACTCGAATCTTCTGCCCAGCCAGTTCCTCGATTTCCTTTACGAGTTGATTCTTCCAAATTCGATGTAGGAAAAAGCTATTCCAATCGTTGAAGCGATCATATTTGGCCGCGATAGCGTCGAAATTCTGCTTAACGAACTGCGCTTTGGCTTCGGTGGTCGGCATTTGGAAACTAGTCATTTCCCTTAGCTTTTTTTTTAAATCCGCTTTGGCAAGAGCGATTCAAACTAGGTCTTGCGGTCGACATGAAAGGTTGCAATGTCTACTTTGTGAAAAAGGAATCGAGGTAAATGAGTAACGGTATTTTAGGTAACGGTTGGGACTGGGTTTCTATTGCGATCGGAATTCTTTCAATCTGGAATTTAGCGACATTCATTCATGTTTTGACGACCTTACCCAAACGCAGAATTAATTTACTCAAAGGGTTCGTTTCCGGGACAGATCCCGGGGTCTGGGAAGAGCGAGTTTCTGCGGCGCTTTTTCCGCTTGAAACCAAGCTTTCTTGGATTCGCCACCTAGCGGGCATTGCAACTATGCTCGGCCTATTAGGAACGGTGCTCGGGATATCCGAAGCCTTTTCCGCGCTGCAAGCAGCGGGGACGGTGAGTCTGGATGCGTTTGCCGGCGGAATTCGATTGGCATTGGTCACTACGATTCTCGGGTTAGCGGTCGCTATCCCATCGTTATTAGGTTATCAATATTTAAAGCATCGCTTACTAGATCTGGAAAGAGACACGCTCTCATGGACAAAAATTCCGCCCGGAGAAGCGAAATGAGAAAGTCCATTCTGCGAGAGGAAGAAGGAGCGATAGATCTAACCAGTTTTATCGATGTAGTCTTCATACTTCTTGTTTTCGTAATGTTAGCGGTAAGCTTTCGAAAGGAAATTCGTTCGATTCCTTTGGATCTTCCGCAAGTCGGAATCGGCGAGGATCCCAAAGGCGATCGAATCGAAATCGCACTTTTACCGAACGGATCGTTTCTCTGGAACGGAGTCAATTTGGATAGAAGCGGTTTGGAAAAAGAACTGGGATCCGGAAATTTAAAAGGTAAGGAAATTCGTTTCTTTGCGGATGAAACCGCCGATTACGGCGAAGTCGTAAAAATTTTAGATATAGTTAGACGATCTGGAATCGATTCCCTGGAACTCGCCGTTAAAGGATCTAAGTAGACGAGGAATCCGACGTCCCTAACTTCGGATTGTTCTTATGCCGATCCTTATCGCGATCGGTGTTTTTCTCCAAAGTGGCGCGAAAGGCGTCCTCCATGGAAATTCCCATTTGATTCGCGAGACAAATTAATACAAAGAGAATATCTCCTAATTCCTTCGGGAGAGCGTCCGGATCTTCTCCTTTTTTAAAGGACTGGTCTCCGTATTTACGCGCGACTAGTCTTGAGAATTCTCCGACTTCCTCCATTAGGATGGCAAGGTTTGTTAACTCGGAAAAATATCGTACTCCGAAATTTCGAATCCAGTCATCTACGGATTTTTGCGCTTCGTCGAACGTCATGATTTATTTTCCTGAATTCTTCTTATGAGGCACGGTCTTCGCTTCCAAGTAGGAAATTAGAATCTTAGTGGGTTCCGCGAAACAGCCTCCGCTTAAATGATGCGGGTCTATGAATTTTTGACATTTTACCTGGTCTCTATAATCTTCTAGATCCAGGACCAAAGTTTTCGGATATTCTAGTACTAGTTGTTCTCTCAAGCGAATCCAATCAGGATAAAAAGGGGATTGTTTTACTTTTTCCGTAAATTTGGAATAGAGTAGAGGCGACCAGAGAACTACGGTTATTCCGTTTTGAGAGGCCCTTTTTAAGAATTCTCTAAGAAAAGCGACTTGAGTTTCCGAGCGTTTATAATTGCGATACGTATCTCTATGGATTCGTTCCGCTTCCGAATCCAATTTATCTTCGGGAGTGTTTGCCAGAAGAGTATTGGGAATTCCACCTTTAAATCGATCCGACTCGTCCGTCAATTTGCTTCGAATCGCCATTAAATAGGCAAGCTCTTCGGGATGCTTGAGTCTTGAGGCTGCTTCCTTAAATCTAGGCGGAAATACTGAAGTTCGAAATACCCTCGCTCTCAAAAAAGTGTCCCAATCGGTCGTAGAGAACACATTCCAATGTTCCAAGAAATACATCGAATCATAGGAATATCGTAACGCATATCGGTTGGCAAAGTCGGTAGCCGAATCCGGATAATATTCTAAAATCGCGAAATCCAGCGGGATTTTTTTATCCAATAATCTTTCTAAAGTATACGTATGAAACGAATAAGGCGCGGAAGGAGCCGAGAGGTTATAAACGATAAGGTTCGGATTTTCTTTATGAATCTCGGAAAGTGAAATTTCTCCCATATGCGAGGTTCCGAAAAAAGTCATAACTTTTTGATCAGGAGACTTGGAATCCGTTTCCTTCTTCATCGTATCTAAAATACGACCCTTCATCTCATAAAAATAATATTCTGCGCCCGATTCCGTATAAGGTCGAACCCATTCGGAAGATAAAAGTTTGTCCCAGAAGAAAGCCAAGGCTGCGATTCCGAGTGGAATCCAAAGAATCTTTCTATAGAAAAGTGGGAATTTAGAGTTCTTTGCGGTTTCCATGAATCTATCCTAAAAAGCGAAGTAAATAAACTCTTGGCCCTTACCGGCATAATTTCCGAAGAAAAGAGCGGCGACTAAAAGAAATGCAACGAGAAGTTTTCCTCGATTCCTGTGAAACCACATCGGATATCGTTTCGGTTCTTCCAGGGCATGGAATAGGAAACCTCCGAGGAGAAACGGTATGATTAAATCGAAAGATAGGAAGGCGGCTTTACTCTCGGGTTTAAATCCGAAAAATCCGTTCTTCAGAAAATATAAAGAATCCGAGATCGTAAAAGCTCTAAAGAAAGCGACGGCGAAAACGAAAAGCAAGTACGTCCAGATCATCCGTATTCCTTGAAAAAGTTTTCCCTGGGCCGGAAGAATCTGAATTCCATGTCGCTCCATAAACCGTTCGATCGTTAAAAAGAATCCGTGCGAAACTCCCCATGCGATATAAGTCCAATTGGCTCCATGCCAAAGTCCTCCTAAAGCAAAGGTAATCGTTTGGTTTAGATTAGTGCGAAGTTCGGAGAGTCTGTTTCCTCCCAGTGCGAAATACACATAATCGCGTAACCATGTTCCCAATGTGATATGCCAACGTCTCCATAGTTCGTGAACATTTTGGCTGAAGAAAGGAGAATGAAAGTTTCGCGGGATATTGAATCCGAATAATAAAGCGCATCCTCGAGCGACATCCGTATAACCGGAGAAGTCGGAATACACTTGCCAAGTGAACCCGTTTAAAGCTAAAAATAGGGAAAGACCTCCGTATTCCTTCGGTCTAGCAAATACGGGGTCGATCAAAACTCCTAGATTGTCAGCGATCAATAATTTCTTGCAGGCTCCTAAGCCTATCAGAAAGAGCCCGGTATAAATCGACGTTTTGTGAATTCTTAAGTGTTCTAAGCGTGGAAAAAAATCGCGAGCCCGCATGATCGGTCCGGCGACCAATTGCGGGAAGAAAAGTAAAAATAACGTGAAATGAAACAGACTCGTTCCTTCTTCCACTTTTCCTTTATATGCATCGATCATATACGCCATGATTTGGAACGTATAAAAACTGATCGCCAAAGGAAGAATGATCCGGAAAGGCATGGATGAAGTATCGAATAAGGACCATTTCGTTACGTAAAAAAGATTATCCGTGACGAAATAAAAGTATTTAAAGATCGCCAAATTCAGAAGATCGATAACGAGTATGGTTCTAAGTAAAACCTTACTCTTGGTCCGAATAATCGGTCCTAGAAAAAGATAATTGAGGAAGACGATTCCAAGCAGATGAAGAAGAAACGGAGGATTCCAAGAGGCATAAAAGACGAGAGAGGCGATTAAAAGAACCCACTCCCGAAATTTTCTGGAATTCCATGTCCAGTAGATGATGTAAACGATTAGAAAGAATAAGAAGAAAAGAGTGGATGTAAAAATCATTTACTTTGTTTTCCCGTATAACCTAATGCCGAAGGGAGATCTTTTACCATCGCTTCCGAAAATTTAATCATCCCTAATTTATTTAAATGGATTAAATCATAATAATAATCGCCGTTATTACTGCCATCCAAACTGGACTGATAATCCAATAAAAGCATTCCCGGTTTAATCTTTTCCAATTCCTCTTGCCAGATCCGATTTCTTTCCGGAGTTCTCCATGCCCGCACGATATCGCTGTAGGGGGCAAGGACCGCAATGATCCGAATCTCCTTACCGTTTTGTTTTCCGATTCTTCGAATATCATCGTGTAGAATCTTTAATCGGCTAAAAAATTTAGCGACGGCGGCGTCCGAGCCGACGACTGTCGGAGTTTTTCTCGCCAATATACAAGTATCCCAAACCGCCTTTTTATGGAAATGATCCGAGCCTTGCGGGATCGGTTGTCCGTTGGTAGGATCCGTGGCTCTTAAACAGGATTCCACGTCCTTAGCTTCCGGGTACATACTGATTCGGGCAAGGTTGGGATTTTCATAAGGCCATGGGTCGATCTTGGCTTCCTTTCTTCTTCTCCCTATGTCCTTTAGCCGCTTTGACGGATCTAAAAAGAAATCACGCATATCTCTGCGATATGCGACGCTTTTGAAAGTAAGAAAGGCCAAGTCATCGTAATTCACTTTGTAATCGAATTCATAGATTTTCTTAAAGGCCACGCTTCTTTCTAGTTCGCTTAACATCGATAGAGTATGGATTTCTAAATTTTGCAAATCCAACCATGGCGTGGAAACTTCCAGTACATGAATTACGGTATGCACGTTCTTGAACTGCGGGAGCAGTTTATGGACGATCGCGTCTTGAACTACTAATTCCGTTCCTTCCATTGCAAAGGATTGCATTCTCTCGCCGTAAGGTTCCAGCGTTTCATTTAGGATTCTGAGAGAAAGGCCTTGATGGGCTACGGAAGTTCCTAAAAGAACGACGGTAGGATCGAAGACGGCTTTCTTTTCCAGAACATATTCGGTGTTTCTTACTACATTCGCGGCAAAAGAACCTTTTTTTAAATACGGCCTATAAACGCCCGCTTGGAGACAGAGGTCGAAGCATACAAGGATCAGAACAGGTATCCAAAACTTTCTGTCTCGAATTAGGCTTAAATATGGATTCATTTCCCGATAACCTCAGAAATCGAAATACAGGAAGTTCTTACTTTCGGTAACACCGAATATCAAAAGTAAAAACGCGTTTGCTAAAAAGAACAGGATGAATTTTCTGCGATTCTCAACGATGGATTCGATCGTATTTTTAGAAAAATAGTAAGCCATCGTATAACAGACAACCAATAGTAACCCGTATTCGAAATTTACGTAGGACTTAACCGATTGGATTCCTCCCGGTACGATGAAGAGGATAGACTTCATCATATCCCAGGATTTAGTCATCGTTTCCGCTCTAAATAGAATGAACCCGAAGGCAAGGAAGAACATGGTCAGAATGCGGACAAAGACATCGTATGTTCTGCCCCCTTTTTCGTTGATCCATGCGGCAAACTTGGTCGCTCCGTATTCGCGGTGAACGGCAAGCATCACTCCTTGCCAAAGTCCCCATCCCACATAATGATAAGCCGCTCCATGCCAAACTCCCGCAAAAAGCCATGTTATGAATAGGTTTCTATAAGTGATAAGGGTTCCGGCTCGCGACCCACCCAAAGGAATGTAGATATAATCTCTTATCCATGTGGAGAAGGAAATATGCCATCTACTCCAATGGTCCGCAATGTTTCTCGCAACCATCGGAAAGTTAAAGTTCGGATCGAATTTATATCCGAATAATCTTGCGACCCCGATTGCAATATCCGTGTAGCCTGCGAAGTCAAAGTAGATCTGCCAACCGAAAGCCAACGTCCCGGTCCAGATTTCTATCGGATTGAGGGTCGTATAATTCCTAAACGTAAAATCGGTAACTTTGCCGAGATTATCTGCAAAGACGATTTTCCGAGTGAAGCCCATTAGTATTTGGCAAAATGCGATCTCTATATCCTGTCGAGTAACGGTATGAGGGTGATCCAAGTCTCGGAAGAAAGTATGTGCTCTCACGATAGGTCCCGCTACTAGTTGCGGGAAAAAAGAAACATAAAGAGCAAAATCTAAGAACGATTTGCGGGCCTCCAACTGCTTCCGAAAAACATCTATGGTATAACTCATGGATTGAAACGTGTAGAAGGAAATCCCGACGGGCAGAATGATCTTTAACGGATCTATCTTTGTAGGCCCTAGATTTTGAATGTCGGCGAATACTTCCAAAAGGAAATTCGTATATTTAAAGTATCCTAGAATACCGAGATTCGTGACTAAAGAACCGATTAAGCAGATTTTCCGGAACTTGTCGCTCGCTCCATCCCGGCTCATCAAAAGAGCCGCAAAGTAATCGACGATCATCGAAACGATTAAGATTAGTATATATAAGTTGATCCCAAAATCACAGAACGACTTATCGATCCAAAATTCGATCCAACTTCCGGTACGAAGATCGGTACATTTGATTGTGGCCGGGTGCCAGGCGTTGTAAAAGTAGAGACTTGCCAGAAGGAGGAAGAGCCTCCGATTGGTTCCTTTCAAAATCTTCGCTACGATCAAAACGATCGGCAAAAAAATCATGAAGTGGACGGAATTAAACAGCATGAGTGCGTCTTTCCTCGGTTCCTGAGCAGTTTTTTGCGGGAAGTGAAACCCACAACCCTATTTTAGAGTTCTGAAGGCGCTCATTCTTTTCCATAAACCGGCTCCGGTGTTATCGCCTTGTATTTGTCCTCGATTCCTTCGATAAAACTAACGGTCGGCCGTTCCGAACGAGGATAGGTTGAAAAAGTGAAGTTTATGCATAGAAGTAAAAGTAGATACGCAAATAACAAAATATGCCCGATTGCTCTCGTTCCGAAATACAAGTGTTCGAATATGAACGATCGTATTACCAATGCCGAAAAAATAAGAAGTGCTATTACGGTGGAAACCCAAAACTCGAAAAAATATCCTTCCCACCAAGTATAAAAAAACAAAGACGGGAGAAGCCAGAGAGCGAGAAGAGTTATTTCGATCTTAAAGTTTCGCCAAAGTCGAACGCAGTTAGCCAGGGCCAGTCCTAGACAGGCAACCCAAAAGCCTAGATTCAAATTGTAAGGTAAGGCTTTTAAATCCGTCGGATTTGCAATCTTGATTCTAAGTCCGTTTTTAACTCCTTCAAAGTTGAGAAAGGCGTCTCCGATACCCCGATAGAAATTCATAACGTAATCTTTGGCCCCTTTTGCGGCTCCCCATTTCTCTTGTGTCGCGTAAAGAAAGAGCCAATTTGCAAAATTCTTTTCGCTCGTCGGGGGCGAAGTGAGGTCCCTCTCCAAAATGATAAAACCCACGAATAAATAAGAGAGTGTCAAAGTAGAAACGACAGCGATCAAATAGATCGGAATGAGTTTAATTTTTTTGGAAAATTCCAATTCTGCTCCTTGCCATTCTTTGGCAAACAGCAAGGAGGCTGGTACGAGAGTTAAGAAGATCGTGTCCGACTGATGAAAATAAACGTTCCATACTTGCAGGAAGAACGCAAAGAATAGTTTCCCGGTCGACCATCCGTTCTTAGCATTCCATACGCAAAATAGATACAAGCATGCAGTAAGGCAGGAGTGAATCAAAGGAGTATCGTTATGTTGAGCGTAGAACCAAAATCCCTGAGTGCAATGGACTCCCAAGCCTAAGATCACTGCCCCGACGATGTCTTTGTACAATCTCCAATATGTCACCATCAGGACGAAAATAAATAGAATGGCGAAGTACAACGTCCTGAGGCGTAACCCGAACATAATCGAATCCGGACCATGAGCCCATCGCCAGAATTTAAGGTACAAATATCCGGTGCTTTCAAAGCCGATATGATGAGGATTGAAGAAGACCTTCCAAGCTTTGTCCGTATTAATATTATGAGTATAAACGATGGAGTCCCAGTCGTAATGTCTGGAGAGGAAGCGGAGATCGAATAAAAAAAGGGCGCCTGCTAGGCATCCTAAAAATAGAAATCCTTCCCAAGGCAACTTCCGAACGGAAAGTAACTTGAGCTGGGAGAAAGGGTAGAAAAGGATCTTTGTAAACGGATTCATCCTAGGAATGAAACAGCTCTTTTAAGAACTCCGAATTTTTGCGAGAAGAGAAATAAGGCGATTCCGCTATTAAAGAAACGTCTGCGCCCGGTGGTTGCAGAAAAAAAACGAGTTTTTCCAAGCCTAATAGCCTACGCAAGACTCCGCCTTTATGCAGAATTTGTAATCCTGATTGATTCGGTTCCCAGCGAACGGATTCCCCTCCCAACCAACCCCTTCGGGTAAGCTTTAGCTTAGCTCCTTCCCAATATAGGTTATTGAATAAATTTTTATCCAAAAAACGAACCAAATCCAGGAAGAACGCGAAAGCGATATAGCCGACGATAATTAAGGCGGAGTACTTGTAAAGTTGAGGATCCAAAAGTAACTGCAGTTTCAACACTTTGGGAATTTGAAGGAATTCCACAAACTTAAACAACCAAGTAGCGATGATCTCTCTAAACGGTAGAATCAAATTTAAAAATCCTGCATATATTCCTATGGATAATATTGCCGGGATCGGATTTTTACGAAGTTTTAAAGAGAGACTTTTCTTACTTCGTTCGTTAGTCGAGGCCTGAGCCCATTCCCACCAAGGTGAAAGTTTTTTCTCCGGAATTTTCGTACTACCCATACCCTTTATTCCTCTATTTTTCCCGGCTTTCTTTTTCTATTTTTCCAGAGTGTTACAAGACCTTCTTCAACTTCTTGCGCGGTGGAATCCCAAGACCATCTCCTGGACTTACCGCTGCGAAATCGAGCCCCTTTATTTCCTGCTTCCAACATAGCTTTGATCCAAGCTTCCGTATCTTTAGGAGATACGAAAAGGTCGATTTGCGAATCTAGGACCTCGTGAAAAACGGGGATATCCGAGGCGATGCAAGGTTTTCCTTCTTGGATTGCTTCCAAAAGAGGGAGGCCGAAACCCTCGTGCAAGGACGGAAACATAAAATAAGAACAATTTTTGTACAACCAACCCAATTCCCCGTCGTTGGGATTCTCGACAAAAAAAATCCCTTCGGATTCGAGCGAGCCGTTCCTAAGAATTTCGGTTAGACCTTCCGATTTCCAACCTAGGCGTCCCGCGAGAACTAAGGCAAACGGATAATCGAGATTTGTTCTTTTAAGAGTTCGATACGCTTCCACCAAGGTATTTAAATTTTTCCTAGGTTCCAATGTTCCCACGGAAAAAAGGAAATTTTTCGGTAAGATTTTATTCGGAGGAACGACGCTTTCAAATCCCTGGGCTCCCGGATAAACGACTTGCAACTTATCCGCCACGCTCGGTAAAAATTCCGCGATCTCTCTTTGAGTATTCTTAGAGAGACAAAATATTTTATCCGCCCGTTTAAGTGTCAGAGGAGAAAAAAAACGATGCTGCCAATAATTAGCAGTGGTCATCGTTTCCGGCGCTGAATGAAAATTTAGGTCGTGATAATTAACCGCCATCGGGATATTTCGGCCGAATACCGGCAATAGCTGGAGAGTCCCCCAAAAAATATCGATCCTGTGATCGCGAAACATGGACGGCATACTAAGATTCAACCAAAAAAGTCCGGGTAGCCGACTGGGAATAAAAACGGGCGCCTTCTTGGCTATTTCATGAAATACCGGATGAATGGGTTTATTAGAATAAAGGTAGTATTCTAAGGGGGAATTTTCATTCAAAACTCGCTGGAGAATCTCCGCGAGATAACGAGAATTTCCGTTGATTCCGTAAGCTAAAGGCCTAGCGTCCACCGCAATTCTAGGTTTATATTTTAAAGAATCTTTAACGATCATTTGCTGGCTAAATCGACTTTGATTCCGAATTATTTTTAGACTCGATAAAAAAGAGGCAGGAGTATTGAATTACGGAAATGTAAAATAGAAAGGAAAACATCATTAGCAATTCTTCCGCAGCGGATCCGACAATTGCTCGATTTAAAAGTAGAACCGTAAAAGAAAGAATTAGATACGCGCCGACAGATTTATTTTTACCGAATAAGGATTTCCATTCCTCGCGATTCGGAAATCTTTCCGTCCTCGGCCAAAAGGAAGAAAGAGCGAACGCCGTCGGAAAAAGTAAAAAGACGAATGCGTGAATCCAAGAAATTCCGCTAAACAATACGGAAAAGAAAAAGAGGCCGGACAAAAGAAACCCGTCCGAGGCGCCCTTATATGCCCGATATAAATACGGCGCGGCGATTCCGATGGAAAGAATATTTCCGATCCATTTGATTTGATTTAAAGTAAGTTCGACCAAGGGCATTCCGAATCGACCTTGATTCATGATATCCGCGTATTGTAGGAAATATTTCGCCAAAGTGGAACTTAAACTTTGGTTATTTTTCCAGGCCCGAATTGCCGGAGATTTTAGGTATTTCTCTAAAACGAGTTCGTACCAAGTTTGATTCATATTCCAAGTAAAGGAAGGTTCAAGCAACGCGGGAAGAAATGCCCACAGTACTCCGAACCCTAACGCATAGAATATAACGGAATACCTTCTCTTGACCAGAAAATAGAAGAGAAAAACCGCGGGGGTTATTTTAATTACGATTGCGAGCGCAAGCAGTAGTCCGGCCAACCAATCTTTTTTGACGGTAACGGAGGAAAGAATTAAGAAAATTAGAATGAAGCCGACTTGGTTGTTGTTTTGGTGATTTTCGATAAATCGAAAGCAAAGTAGAATGGCCGCTGTGAGGAATAGAAATTGCCTGTTCCGCCCCAAGAATTTTCCGATCAGAAAAAGACTCGCGACAAGAGCTCCGAAGTTAAGACAAAAGAAAATCGCAGATGAAACTTCATATTCTGAGAAAGAGAGAGGAATTAGTAAAAAGGCGAATGTAGGAGGATAAATATATGCGCCTACATTATCCATCTTAGTTTGCAGACGTAGAAAAATTTCCGGTTTAAGAATATCGTTTAAGTTTAACTTACCTGATTTTAATTCATCTGTTAGCTCTTCTAAAACGTCAAGATCATACAGGTCTTTCTGGATTCTAAAATTTTTAGAGGCTTCGAAATAATCTTTAAAGTCAGTGTCCTGAGATACGTGACTTAGCCCGTTTGCTAAAAGATACGCTAGCAGGGCTATAAAAAGGAGCAGGGGCCCCCGTTTTCGGAGATCGATCCGCATTCAGGTACTCTTTTCTGGAAGCCTCGAAAAGCCAACAAAATAACGGTTCTCGGTTGCCGTTTGACCCGGAGAGAAAAATCGGTTTTCTTCAAGTCTCTTCGGTTTTTTCTGGAACTATGGAAATTCAGGATCTCTCCGAGTTCTCCTTCGATCTTCCGGAAGACCGAATCGCAAAGCATCCTTTGTCTCGTCGTGACGAGAGTCGGCTCCTTGTTCTTGATAGGAAAGAAGATACCTTACTCGAAGAAGTTTCTTTCGCTTCCATCCGAAAGCATCTCAAGAAGGGCGATGTCCTTATAGCAAATGCAGCCCGAGTCAGTAAACGTAGAGTTTATCTAAAAACGATTTCGGGACGTAAACATGAGGCATTATTTCTTTCTCAGGGAAAAGATAATATTTGGAAGGCTTTGATTCGAAACTCCAAAAAGTTGAAAGAAGGAACTTCGCTGAGATCGGAAGAATCGGACTCGTTCGAATTCATCGTACTAAATAAGGAGGAAGAATTCACTTTTTTGAAATGTACGTCCGATTTCCACGAGGAAGATTTTGAAAGTATAGGAAAGATCCCGATTCCTCCGTATTTCAAGCGGGAAAGTTCCGAAGAAGATTCTATTCGTTATCAAACGGTCTATGCCAAGAATCTAGGTTCTGTCGCAGCTCCCACCGCCGGATTACATTTCACGCCGGAATTACTAAGCGAAATCGGAAATGCGGGAATCGATTTTGTGGAACTGGAGTTGAGAGTAGGTTATGGAACGTTTCAACCTCTTTCAAGAGAGCATTTTTTTGAGAAAAAACTGCACGAAGAGTCTTACTTTATTTCTGCGGAAGTCTCCGAAGTTCTGAATTCCGCAAAGGAAGCCGGTAGAAGAATCATCTCTGTAGGAACTACGACTCTCCGAGCTCTGGAATCCTCGTATGATCGGCAAACGGGGCAATTTCGAGCCGGCGAAGGTACTACACGATTATTTCTCCAGCCTGGGGATCGGATATCAAGTTGTGACGGGCTAATCACGAATTTTCATTTGCCGGAAAGCAGTTTGCTTCTGCTTGTTTGCGCGTTTGCAGGTAAAGAGCGGGTATTAGCCGCGTATCGTTATGCAGTGGAGAAGGAATTCCGGTTCTTTTCTTACGGCGACGCGATGCTACTTCTCTAGAATCCCGAGGGATCTTAAATATCCGAATCGCTTATTTTTATTGAGCAAATCTCCCAGTAAAGAGAGTATGGGAAAGTGTTACGCAAAGTTCTTCCCACTCAGGCTCAGACTAAATTTAAAGCGCCTAAACCGAAACAGCTAAAAGGATTACCCGATTTTCTAGTCTTTCATAAAGAAGAGGTAAGGACCTTTCATCAAGCTCTTGAAAATCCGGAGCTTTTTAGGCATATACTGATCACCGGTCCCGAGATAGAATCGAATCTTTTGCAATTCGCCCATTACCTTTCCGATATCGGAAAGAATCGACCGGTAATCGCTGAACCTACGCCGACACTATTATCGTTGGCGGGCTTCCCCAATTCGGACAAATATCGCGCGGGACGAATCGCCGAGGCCAATGGCGGGCTTTTACTCTTGCCGCTTCGTCCGTTAGTGGAAGATCCCGATTTATATTATTTTTTAAAAGGGGTTCTTTTAACCGGAAAGATAGATTTTCTTTCCTTACCGGAAGGACCGGATTCCCGTCATATCAATCGATTTTACCCGAGCATTCAATCTAGATTTCGACTTATCTTAATCGGAGAAGAGACGGAAGTAGATGCCATTTCTCAATTGGATCCGGATTTTTACGGAAGTTTCGATTTCAAAATTCATATGCCGTACGAAATCAGCCTGACTGCCGCTTGGTTACCTCTATTTTCCGGGTTGGTCAAATCTTGGGAAAAACCCGGCTATCCTCCGATGGATCAAAGCGCTTTGGATGCTCTTTTGGAGCTGGCACTCCGCTGGAATGATAGCCAAAGAAGATTGTCCTTACATTTATCCGAATTACGCTCCTTTGTTACGGAAGTTCTCGCTCTCAGTAAAAAAGGTCAGAAAGCAGTGAGCCGAATTCAAATAGAACGCGCGCCCGAAGAAATCCAAAAACGAACCGCCATCCACAAACGTAAATACATCGAGAATATTAAAGAGGGATTGATCGCCGTCCCTTTGAAGGGGAAAAAAACCGGACGGATTAACGGATTATCCGTGATCTTATTGCAATCGTCTTTATTGGATTTCGGGCAAGTAAACCAAGTTTCTGCAAGAGTTTCCTTGGGAACCGGAAACCTAATCAATATAGAAAGAGAAGTAAATCTTTCCGGCGATCTACACGATAAAGGGGTTTTCATTTTACAATCCTATATAAAAGGAATGTTTTCGCATATTCAGTCATTCGGTTTGGATGCTTCGATTTTGTTCGAGCAAAATAGTTCTCCTATCGACGGTGATTCCGCGAGCTGTGCCGAACTCTTGGCGCTTTTATCAGCTCTTTCGGGCCTTGAGATTCCTTGCAATATAGCGGTAACCGGGGCCCTCTCGCAGTACGGGGATATCTTACCCGTAGGTTCCGTGAATACGAAAATACAAGCTTGGTATGACGTTACAAAGCTGAGCGGATCTCCCGGCGACAGATATACTGTTTATATCCCGAAAGATAATGTGCGAGATTTGAATCTACCTAGAGAAATACTGCATTCGATGCAGAAAGGTAAATTTCAGATCGTTTCTTGCTCTCACGTCGAGGATTTGATTCCGGAAATCTTCGGCACTCCTGCGGGCAAGATGTCCAAGCCGGGTAATTATCCCGAGGGAAGCTTGTTCAGAATCATAGAAGAACGAATCGATCGCAAAAAGGACGCCGAAGAACATTCATGATCCTTTGAGAAAGACTTGCTTCGTAAGAGCGGCTAAAAATCCTTTAATGGAAACCGGAAATTCCGGGACGAAGAGGGATTGAATGTTCGGCGGAAAGAACTTAGAGAATCTAAAACAGATGAATCAGATGCGCGTTCGGATGAAGCGTCTGGAAAAAGAACTGCAAGCATTATCTTTCGAAGGAAAATCCAAGAACGATTTAGTTACATGCGTTTCGGACGGAAAACTCGTAGTACAGGAAATTCGAATCGAAGACGAGTTGTTGGCCAAGAACGACAAAAAACTATTACAGAAAAGTATAAAGCAGGCCGTGAACCAGTCGATCGAATCGGCTCAAAAAGCGGCAGAAGAGAGAATGGGGGAATTTCGGGGATTGCTTTCCGGAGCGCCTTAATTCTTTTATAGGGAGAATCCCGGAAATCTAGAGGGAACCGAATTCACTTTTAAAAAATCATGAGGACATATCGGGTTTGGAGCATCCGAATCCGGTAATTCGATTCCTTGGCCATCCCCTGATGAATTCGTCTTTCCGTATGAAAAAGAAATATCTCCCGCTCTGTACGGCTCGGTATTTACCTGAATTGAATAGTCACTTCCATTAAAACTTTTTTTCATTAAAAATAATCCTGGTGAAGCATTCACATTTTCTTGGGCCAATTTTACGAGTTGAAATTGACCCGGATTCAATGTAGGTAAAGGGACAATCTCAGGGAGTCTGCTTGGAGTGTATAAACCTTGCAGCTCAATTCCATCCAGATTCGCCTCGACAAACGGAAATCGAGCAATAATCGAATCGATCGATTGGCGAAGCGCATCCGCTCCGATCGTATCTGTGCCGGCTTGGACCGTATCGGGGGATGTATCTCCGATGGATTGCCATAGGAAGGAGGCGAATATTCTTCGGAAGGTGTCTCCCGATGTCGATCCGAGAGAACCGATGATAGGATCTTGAACAGAGTAGGCCTTAGAAGTTTTTCGAAATACTTCAAACAAGCTGCTTGCATCGACTGCGCGAATTCCTGTAATTCCCTGTACGCTCGCTTTGAAAAACAGATCCCGTTCTGCTGTATTGTCGCCGGAGGAAAGATATACGTATTTCATAAACGGATAAGAAAACGCGTAATCAACGACCGAATTGTAATGCGGAGAGCCGAAGATCGAAGAGCCATTGACTCCTCTGACACAGGCGCCGGGAATGTTTCCTCGGTAACAATTGATTCTGGCCGTTTGGGGGGAATAGCCGGCTATGTCGGATGCGACTTCGCTTGTACCTTCGTTAATCCAAGTTTCGTCTCTATTTCCACCTTGGGCCAAAGCGATAGCCTCATATTGGAAGCGAATCAAGTGTTGGTATTCATGGGACATTGTAGCTAAAAACGTATCCGGTTTTCCGTTAGATAGATCTTTATTTCTTAAGGCCACTAATTGCACACCGTCCAAATATAGCATGTCTTGAAAATTGGATCGAATACGGGAAGTGAGCGAATCGGGATAGTAGTCGGCCGGGTCGAAATATCCGGCTACAAATGATCCTCCAGGCGAACTTCCGTCTCGGATATCGAGTACTAAAATCGTTACTTTTCCGTTCTTATCCAGATCGTTAGGAACACCAAAAGCCGCTTCTAACCTAGGGTGTATCTGAGTATCGAATTCCATTGCTATATTCTGATAATTTAATGCATTTATCAGAGAAGGTTCTGCGTAAACGTTAATGTATTGTCCGGAAGCCACGAGGTTTGTCTGGGTGCAATAGGATGTATTCGACACTAGGTTTCTCGCCCAGAATGCACCGTCTCCGTTGCAATTGGAGGAAGAAGAGACTAACGACAAAAATTGACTAATCGACGGGGAATATTCCGAATGTTGAGATTTCGAATGGATAAAAGCGGTGCAAAAATTGGCGCCAAACGACGTTAGTAGAATAAAAGTGAAGGAACGTATCAGTCTTACGGCGCCGACTGTTACTCGGTGTCGGTTCCAGACTGGCGCTGGTTCTCGATTGTAGAACCTGTTCATTGATAGTCGTCTTCCTAGATAGGAATCTGCTTTACTCGTCTGAGCCCTATCTTATGGTCAATTAGGAAAGACATTATTGTTGGAGCAAGTCGCATTGACAGTTTCGATTTTTTCTCGTTGGAAATATTTTGCCTTCTTTGGAAATTTATTTCTTATCTCTTTGTTTTCTTTCCAATGTTCCTTTCGTCCTTCCCCGATAAACCGTACGGACTCGATGGATTACCCCGAAGGGATTACTAGCTTGCCGGAAGACGGAGAATATTTTTCTCAGATTCAAAGCATCCCGACTGGGTTCTACATAAGACAAATTTACCTTAATACAAAAAGAGAACGACCCGAATTTTTGCTCAGCCAACTCTCGGTCACCGAATCTAAGAATTGGGAAGAAACTAGATTCGAAGGGAAAATCGTAGCCGATCCTAAAGGAAGGGGTTACCGTTTTCGACCTAAACTTTGCAGGATGTTTACTAGTAAAGGAAGTGGAGACCGTTGGACATTGACTCGAGCGTACGAGTGCGACCATTTTGAATTTCTAATATGGAAATCCGGGCAGAATCAAATCCGTTTAATTCCTGGTCCGGAAGGCGAAGAGGAAGGGATCCATTTGAGAAGATCCTCATCTTCCGCTCCGAATCGAGTCGCAGCAGTCGTATTGTTCGCAAAACGAGGAATTTTGGAAATTTGGGGAATGCGTCTCTCCAAGGTTCGAAAAGATGCTACGCTTGTATTAGAAAAATCGGATGGAAAGAGGCGAAGACTTAGATCCTTGATAACCGTGGAAACGACGGGAGAAATTCAAGCGGAGGGATTAAGTATTTCTACCGGCGATCTTATTTTATACACGAATCCGGGAGAGGCCGCACCTTTGGCCTACGAATAAATCGGTTTTTTTATCTATCTAATCCGGTTTCAGAATTTAGAATTTTGCGCATGCCGGGAAAGACTTTTAGATACGGTAATTTCTTTCTAAGACCGCTGATTTCTTCGTCCGCGACGGAAGTCCGGTCCAACTGCAAATGCATGAGTTCGTTTAATCCGTATAACGGAGCCAGGTTTGAAACCTTGGTCCCCTGAAGATACAATTCCCTTAGTTGCAAACAATTTGCCAAAGGCCGAAGATCGGAAACGAGAGTATTTCGAAGTTCTAAATGTCTAACTGCGCATCCGAAACCCAGAAATTCCAACCTAGAAACTTTTGTGTTAGAAAGTTCGATTCGAGTAAGCCGATTCCAGCCCGAATACGTGGCGATATCGATATCATTAATCTGAATTCCGTTAAGGATAATTGAATCTAACTTGGGTTGCTTTTCTAAGGGTTTAAAATCGCGGACTTTCGTATCGCTAAGATTGATATATCGAAGGCGCGGTAATTGCGGTAGCTTTTCTAGTGACGAAAGATTCGAAAGAGGAAATTCCAAGATTTCCACTTTCTGAAAGGAAGAGAGATCTCCGAGCGACGGAGCTTGGTCAAAACCGATCCATCGAGTTTCCACCGGATAATAGCCTAACGTTTTTCCAGTCTGAGTCCTGATCGGCAATCCTGATTTTGCAGGGAATAAGCATCCGATTAAAACTATTCCTAAAAGAATCGCAACTCCTCTCATAGCTGAATTATATCGACCAAGGCTATCCTGGAAACACGAATTTGCCGCTTACGGCGGTGTAGATAATGGAACTACGTACTTTTAATTTTACTTTAGATCCGAAAGAATAAACTGCAGGATGTATATTGATAATTAATTATCAATAATAGTTGACAGAAATAGGATCTTCTAAATGCTGAAATTCATGTTAGTTTCTCGCCGACTTCCAGTCACTGTCCTATCCGGATTTTTGGGTTCCGGAAAAACCACGGTATTAAATCATATTTTAAAAAACCGTGAGGGTCTCAAAGTTGCAGTCATCGTAAACGATATGAGTGAAGTGAATATCGATGCGAACCTGATAAAATCCGGGGGCGCACAGCTATCCCGTACGGAAGAAACTTTGGTCGAACTTTCCAACGGTTGTATTTGCTGTACGTTGCGCGAAGATTTATTAAGCGAAATTTCTAAGCTTGCGAAAAACGGTAAATTCGATTACTTACTCATTGAATCCACAGGTATCGCTGAACCTCTTCCTGTTGCGGAAACCTTTACATTCGAGGACGAGTCGGGTTTTTCTCTCTCGCAAATCGCCGATCTGGATACGATGGTGACGGTCATCGACGCTAGGAACTTTCTAAAGGATTATTCCTCCACCGAAGATCTTTCTGACCGAGATTTGGCGGCAAACGAAGACGATTCTAGAGCAATCGTCGATCTTTTAATCGAGCAAGTTGAATTTGCGAATGTTCTTTTGATCAATAAAATAGATTTGGTTTCGCAGAAAGAGTTAATCGGCCTGACTTCCATTTTGAAACGCTTGAACCCGGACGCTCTCATCGTTCCTATACAAGAAGGTGAAGTGGATCCGAAACTTATTTTAAATACGGGCAGATTCGATTTTTTAAAAGCTGCGGAAGCTCCAGGTTGGTTGAAAGAGCTTCGGGGAGAACATCTACCGGAGACGGAAGAGTTCGGAGTTAGTTCCTTTGTATACCGTGCAAGAAAACCGTTTCACCCCCATAGGTTTTGGGACATCCTTCAGGAGGAATGGCCTGGAGTAATCCGTTCCAAAGGATTTTTTTGGTTGGCCACTCGACCCGATTGGGTAGGCGGATGGTCTCAAGCGGGCGGCGCCTGTCGAACTGAAAATGCGGGACTCTGGTGGGCGGCAACCGCTCGATCGGAATGGCCCGAAGCAGAATCGGAAAAAGAAATCTTAGCGCAATGGCAGGAACCGTATGGGGATCGAAGACAGGAAATCGTTTTAATCGGAGTTGACATGGACCACGAAGAAATCGCAAGCTTACTAGACGGTTGTCTCGTTACTGAGGAAGAATTTTCTTACGGTCCGAGCGGTTGGGAATCCTTTTCGGATCCGTTCCCAGATTGGGAAGTTCGGATGGAGGAAGAACTCGAAAATCCGTCCAGATAGATTTGCAAGAATGGGAAGAATTCTCATTTCCGTTCGAAAATTTATCATAAAATTGTATTCCCAGAGTTTACTTGGGATTCCCAAATGAACGAAGATAAGAAAGCCGCGTCTCGGAAGACAAAACAGAAAGAGGAAATTTTTCGTGTGATCCAAGATGCGAAAGGTCCCCTATCCGTAAAGGAAATCTACGACCTTTCTAAAATCACATTAAAGAATATCGGAATAGCGACAGTCTACAGAACCGTAAATAACCTATTAGAATCCGAAAAAATTCACGAGATAAAACTTCCAGGAGAATCGTCTCGTTTTGAAACGAGTCATTTAGAACACCATCATCATTTTCATTGCATCAGATGCGATCGAGTGTTCGATGTGGAAGTTTGTCCTTTCCCGATCGAAAACTTACCTAAAGGATTTCGAGTAGACTCCCATGAGATCATTCTTTATGGGGTTTGCTCGGAATGTAACCTAACCAGCAAATGACTGAAAAATTTTCCAAACTACGCGTGCTCGTAATGAGTATCGCGTTCCTTGCATTTTTTTCCTTTTTAGATAGGGTCGTTTTCCCTTTTGTTTTATTTCATTTTCCGAACGAATTGGAATGGGACACGTCGCCTTGGTTTAACTTTTTGGAAAAAAGAAATAGGATTCAATTCAAAGAGGATGAGGACGGAGTTTTAGTCGTCGGGAGTAGCGTGGCTTTATATTCCGTTTTTCCTGAAATGATTACCGAGCATTTTCAAAAAAATGGAGGTGATTCTTCCAAGAAAGTAAAAGCGGAATTTTACGCACACCCGGCTCTTACACCATCCGATTTTTATTATTATCGAAAGCATATTGCGTCCAAAAAACCCAAACTGGTTTTCTATGTTCTGAATCCGGCCGATTTTCAATTGGATTACTTAGTCGGCGACGATGAATTGGAATTAGGAAAACCAGATATGTCGGTAGGATTCGACGAAAAACGGCTATTTATAGATTTTAGTACCGGCAGACATCAAAACCGAATCTTATATCCGGCGGAGTTTTTGAGCGAAAATATTTTTAAAATTTTAAAATTGGGAAAACCCCAATTTTTAGGGCTTTTGTCCAGATCTTTATTTCTTTTAACTCGATATCGTAGTTTCGTATACGATCCGTTCGACTCTTTCATCGAACATCATTTTCGCAGCGGTCGATCTTATCATTATTATACGGGTATTTTGCCGAAGGAAGGAATTTATTTGAGGGGCTGGACCAAACCCAAATTCCATATCGATTGTGAAACTAAAAGCGGGCATCTTAAAGAAAGTATCTTTCTTCAGAATGAAAAAACTCGTGTAAGAATCTTTCAGGAAAAGCCCGAGGAGACTCTGATATTCGATAAGACATTCGAAAAGGCGGGATGGTCCAATTTAGATTTGGAGTTTTCGGGAGCGGAGGATAAGATTCCACTTCGGTTTGAAACTGATAAACCGGTTTCTTCCAACGAAGTCGACACTAGAATTTTCGGGACGGAGGAGATATACGGAATCCGATTATCGCAGAATTTCTGTCGTAGAGAAATCAGAAGTGATATCTCCTATGCGAGAATTCCTGGAATAGATGATTCCAGAATCGCGGATCTGGACGACGTCGCATATGCTGAAGATTATGAGAAAAGAATCTATCGGAACAAAGATGCGGAGTCTGCATTAACCCGTTTAAAAGTGATCAAAATCGCAAAGGAAAAGCTAAGTAGTTCTAAACAGTTCTTTACCTGGTCCGAATTGGAATATCTCAAAAAGGGAGTTCAGTATTTGGAAGACCAAGGAGTCAAGGTAATGATAGTGAATTCCGCGGAAAATCCGATCGAGAGAGTCGTATATGAAAACAGCGCTTGGTATAAAGGATACCTTTCGTATTTACGATCGCTAGGTTCGAAACATTATTCGTTCCGAGACGCTAAAAACATAGCGAAGGATAAAAGGGATTTTCTAGATCCTCATCATCTAACCTATTCCGCCGCTCAAGCCTCGACGAATACGTTCTCATCCTGGATCGGTGAAGAAATTCACGCAGAGAAATAAGGAGATTGAAAGGTGCGAGAAGATTTGCGTGAAAACAAGTTCCTATCATTCTCCGGTGATTTTTACCGAAAGATTTATAAACTATTAGAAAATCAAAATACGCTTATTCTCCTTTTTATTTTTATTTATTCACTTTCGTCCCTTCTGGTTTGGAAAAAATACGATTGGAACCCGACATCCCAAATTAATTTCGGAAAGGAATATTGCGACTTAAATTCCCTACAAGTACCAAAGGGCGCGATCGTCTTTCACGGGGAGGAAGGAAACTTAGGGGCCGGGTATGACGGCCAAATTTTCTATTTCTATTCTCGAATGATTTCAGGGCTTGCTTTGGATTGGCCCAACGGCTTTGAGACGAGCGTAAGAGCGCCTAGAATCGGATACCCGTTATTGGCCGCTCCATTCGGATGGCTCGGGCCGTACGGAACGATTTTCGGGATGTACTTCCTACATATATTTTTTATGATAATTTCCTTTTTGGCGATTCGTGATTTGTTACCGAATCGTCAAAAGATTCTCTCCGTCTTTTATTTATTTTCGCCTTTTGCCCTTGGCAGTTATATCCTTTTAGTTTCCGATACGATTCTAATTAGTCTTCTTGTGTTTGCGTACTGGGCTTACAAAAAGGAACGATTTATATTATTCTCATTAGTTGGCGGACTCGCGCTTCTTACAAAAGAACAGGCATTGTTTTTACTTTTTCCTCTTGGCGTCGATTCTCTTCTCAAGAAAGACTTTCGCCGAAGTCTTTGGATTCTTACTAGTCTAGTTCTTCCCGGTCTCTGGAATTTATTTTTAAAATTCAAATTTCCGGAAGCTACGCCGGCTCGTTTTGCGGATTTTTTCGATCCGTTAGGCGGAATTATCGGTTATCTAAGAGAGATTTACGGCTTGATGGTCGGATCCGTTCCTCTTGATGGCGGACTGTTTCGCTCCTTAGCTAAAAAGTTTTCCAGATTCCCGTTGCTTATTCTGTTTTTGAGCGGCTGTACGCTTCTTTTTCGAGGGGATTGGAAAAAGGGATTTCCGTTTCGACTGGGTTTCGCGCTTACTATGTTTTCAATATTCTCGGCCGGATATATTTTATACTGGGCTACGTATGAAAACATCTCCCGTATGTTTACCGTTTCCATCCCGCTGCTGATTCTTTGGCAGGCGGAAGACGATCGACTTTCGGCTTGGCACTATTGGGGAATTTGCGGCATCGTCTTGATCTTATTTTTCGTTAAGATCGCGTTTATCGCCAAGCCGATGACGAACAGTATCTGGTAAGAATTATTTTCTCTCTCCCATCGAAGATAATGGAATTTTGTATTGTGCATTGATTCTAGCGTTCGTGCTTGTAAGTTCCGCTTTGTTAAGAATCACTTCGGTTCCATCGTCTAACAATAGAGAAATGTAATTCTTTTTGGATTCCTTCACTTTTCGCATGAGGTCCTTTACGGAAAGGACGGGAGCTCCTTCGACTGATTCGAGAATTCTCGCAAAAACTTCGTGATAACCGTTATTCGATTCGTCGGGTATCACCTGTGATAATAGGACGATTCTACCTTCGTTGTCGCCGGACGATCTGAACTTATGATAATCGTACAAATATAAAAGCTTTTTATCTATTCGCGATCGCCAGTCCTTTCCCCACTCAAACAGGTAATTTTCCGAGAGATCTACGAACAGAAAACCGCCATCCAAATAAAAATCGGGTCGATTGGAAGGATCGCGATGGGGAATTCGAATCGAAGTATAAGGAAAAGGTTTTAGAGGGAGGTTTACTTCCATTTTCTTTTTTTCCCTAAGGATACTGACGGGAATCTTTTTACCGACTTCATATCCGAATTCATCGCCGATATGCGCGATAAAGGAAAGAACCTGCTTACCATAGGCCGGATGTTCGAAATATCCCTTGGAATCGATTTTTTTGCCGCCGAATTCGAGGATCACATCCCCCGGTTTCAAAATTCCATCTGCCGAACTTCCGGGGAGAATTTCTGCAACAAGGATCCCCTCATTCTTTCCGTTGATTCCGTAATATGCTTTGGTTGCCTCATCGGTTACCGGGCGATGCCGAAATCCTTTATAGGCGATTTGCGAATTTCCGGAAAGTCCTAGAAATTTGCGGATTAAAAAGGAAGGAATTGCTCTGCCTGCGTTTTTATCCCCGCTAAAATCAAATAGGATGCCGCCGACTTTTCCATTTTCAACGATGACTTCTCCGTTCCCGTTTAAGGTTTCCGTCGAGTTAACGTCTAGAATCGGAAGTTCGATTTGCCCTTGCGGATAGAGATCCAAGTCCAAGCTAAGTAAGGCTCCTGTCGCGCTTTGGATCGATCCGGAATTATCCAATTGGTAAATGGATATCTGCTTGGGATAGGAGATACTCGTTTGAAATTCCGAAGGTTTCAAATCCTGAAAGAAACCTTTTTCGTCAACTTTTAGTAGGGCAAGATTCGTTTCCGGATCGATACGAAAGATCGTCGCTTTAGTATCCGCATAGGAAGAGAATTTTTTAACTTCTACTAAAGTCGAGTATTGCAGAATTTGAGCAGGAACTAATATTTTATCCCCATCGATAACGATTCCGACTCCTCGGCGAACTCGCGGATTTTTTTTCTTCCAAGGTGAAATATAATCCGGTTCTTGAAAGGAAACTTTGATCTGAACGATGCTCTTTTCAAGTTCCTCTTCCGGTTTAGTTTTGACGGAGGCGTTTGAAACGGATGTCTTTAATTCCTGAACTTTTTTTGTAGTCGCGACTTTGGAAGATTTTCCGGATTTTGCCTCCGCAATCATGGAAGAAAAGAATACCGCAAAAATAACTGAGAAAATACGGAATTTCAATGTGTTACTCCAACCCATACGTGGAACGGATTTGACGATCGGCGGCTTCCGCTTCGTTCCGATCTAAAATTAAAGGAAGTTCTACGTCCAGAAACTTCAATCGTAAGTAACGATCCTTTGTCGAAGATAGAATCTTTTTCAAATCTTCCAAACTATTCACGGGCATTCCGTTAACGGATTCTACTACCAAATTGAGGAAATAATCGGAGGATGAATTTACTGGATGGGCTAGTTTTCTGTAAAGGATTACGTCCGCCTTCTTATAACGATTGATTCGATCTGCGATGAAATATTTATACCTGTATAGAAACTGGCTGCCGCCCGAAGTGCTTCCGGCACGACTCCATGTCGCTAAAAGATCTTGAGACATTTCTTGGAAGAGTAGGCCGCCGATCATCGCATAGTCGTACGGCGCGTCGTAACGATTTCGCATAAAATCAAAGTCGGGCATTCTCTTAGCCTCGAAGGAAATATCGATGAGTTTTCCTCCACGAAATACCTTGAATTTAATTCTATCTCCTGCGTGCTTGTTGTCGACATTCTCCGTAAAATCGACTCTGGCATCCTTATCTAGAGTGGTGGTTCCGTTTCTCCCGATCGGACTTCCGTCGATCTCGGTGAGATAATCTCCTTCTTGCAAATATCCGTCTGCAGAACCGTGAGGAAGAATGCGAGTAACAAATACCCCTTCTAGACCATCGGGGATTCCTTTAGCTTTACGAAGGGAAACATTGAAGGAATTTAAAAAACTGATCCCGAGCTCGACATAGCCGTCGTACGTTCCATCTTCAATGTCCACTAAGAAATGTCGGATAACGTTCGTTGGAATCAGATATCCGATATTCTCTCCTTTGGTAGCTACTTGAAAGGCTACACCCACTACTTTATCGTCCTGAATAGCCGGGCCGCCCGAATTACCCGGATTGATTGCCGCATCCACTTGAAGAACGAGATGACTATCGACGGACGAATGGGAATATTCCGATTGTTCCTTCCGGGAAACGATACCTCTTGTTACGGAAACTTTGTTCCCGCCGATCGGATATCCTACGACGATTAATGGAGAATTCAGCTCGGGAATTTCTCCGAGCTCTAGATCACGGGAATCCTTATAGAATTGTCCATCTTCCGCTTCCAGGATGGCTAGGTCGCAATCATGGGCAATAAATAGGATCTTTACCCGATACCACTCGGTTTGATTATAACGTTGCACTTGAATGAACTTTGCGTTCGATACCACGTGAGCGTTCGTAAGAATTCGTTTCTTACCGATCAAAAAACCGGTTCCAGAACTTGCGCGTACTCCGTCGGTTGTCCATGGGGAATATGGATTAATAGCTTGGGAGTAGACTTTGATTTGAACTACGGCCTTCCGAACGCTATCAAAGTCCGTTTTCTCCTCTGCAAAGGAAGGTAGTGAAAATACGAAAAAAACAAAAGAAACGAATGCAACTTTAAGAATAGGCATCAAACTTCAATGGCCTTCGAATTCGCAGATAGAATAGACATCGACTCCTAACTCTTTTTTCAATTTGGAAGCTCCTCCCAAATCGGGTAAATCGATAATTACGCCCGCTTCCGTAACCACTGCGCCTAGACGCTGCAAAAGTTTCGTCGCAGCGATCATAGTGCCTCCGGTCGCAATTAGATCGTCCATTAGCAGAATTTTATCACCCGGAAAGACCGAGTCCTTATGAATTTCAATGATATCCTTTCCGTATTCAAGATCATATTCTTGGGCGACGGTTTCCGCAGGCAGTTTTCCCTTTTTCCGAATCGGAATGAATCCGGCTCCCAATTGAAAAGCGACGGGGGCGCCGATTATAAAACCTCGAGCTTCGATTCCCGCAACTTTCGTAATTCCTTGGTTGGAATACCTGTCCACAAAGGTTCCGATAGTAAGTGCTAGACCTTCCGGATCCAACAGGAGAGAAGTGATATCGCGAAAAAGGATTCCTTTTTTGGGATAATCGGGAATGGTGCGAATTTTTGATTTAACGATGGACATAGGCTCGAAGTCCTATTCCAATCTTCGGAAGCGCGGGAACAATTCTTTTTTGATGAAACCGCCCTTAATTTAGGGCGGCTATCAACCTAATTTTAATATGCTTTTGCTCGTAAGGCAGCAATTCTTTCCTCTAAAGGAGGGTGGGTAGCAAATAGGGAAGCAAATCCGCCTGCGCGATTTGATATTTTAAGAGTCGCAATCGATTCCCCTCTTTGATCTACAGGGTCGACGGTAAAGGCAGCTTTAAGCCGTTCGAGCGCGGCAATCATATTACTTCTGCCTGCTAATTTTGCACCGCCGGCATCCGCACGATATTCTCTGGCTCTCGAAACGTAAGCGACCACGATGGAACCCAACAATCCGAATACCATTACGAGTACTTGTTGAATCATAAACCGCATAAAGAAGCCTCCGCCTCCGCGATCGTCATCGCTCCTACTGAGCTGGGATGCAATTAGAGTGCTCACAATCCAAGCAAAGAAAAATACGAATGAATTCACCACTCCCTGCACTAGGGTCATAGTTACCATATCTCCGTTCGCAACGTGAGATAGTTCGTGTCCGAGAACTCCGTCGATTTCTCCGCTATCCATTCCATTTAAAAGTCCGGTAGAAACTGCCACAAGCGCGCTAGATCGGCTAGGCCCGGTTGCAAAAGCATTCACTTCCGGAGACTGATAATAGCCGACTTCCGGCATCGGTAAACCAGCCGCGTCTGCGAGTCTTTTGACTCGTGCGACCAAATCTCTTTGCCATCCTGCTGCCGTACGAGGATCTATAATCTCGACTCCCATCGACATTTTAGCGGTAAATTTGGAAATGAAGAGTGAAATAAATGCACCGCCCATCCCCCATATCGTGCAGAAAAGAAGCAATCCTCCGTACGAAATACCCGATTTTTCCAGATAGCTGGCGAGACCGGTAATTCTTATTAAGAATGCGATCGTTGCTATCACTGCGAGGTTTGTTATCGCAAACAATCCGAATCTACGAATCATCCACATAGGTGACTTTTTCTCCTTATATAGAAACGTTCGGGACGAATTTCATCCCCGGGTGTTCTTCCCATATCCTATTAGACCGCTCTCGGTTCCTTCCGTAAGAAGGAAGCCAGCAGAAAAAGTAAGACTAAAAGCAAATATCCTTTCACAAACGGGCCGAAATTCGGCTCAAATGGAGTTAAAATTGCGTTTCCACGCAGCGAATAAGCATGAATAAATCCCGTCGCGGAAAGAAAAACTCCCGCTAAGCTCGCCAGAATCGCCTTCTTAAAATCTCGATCGATCACAAACGTCGCAATCGCCGCCCATACCATGGAAGATAGAAGAAATCCTTGAGAAAGACTTAAGAGCCCCTCTAACGGATACGGAAAGATGGGTTGATTTGCGGGGACCAATGATAGCCAAATATTCGGAGTCTGGGAAGCCGCAGCAGTTCCCTCGATCGCCTTCGTTAAAATCGGATCCGCGTAATTAAAAGTACTCTGGATTAAGAGAACGCCCCAACCCGCAATCGCAGGTAGTAAACCGATCACTACGGCGGGCGCATGCCGAGTCGGAGTCGCTTCGAAAGCTTGGGAGCCGATTACGATTCCGATCCATAAGACGATTGCCATTCCTGCCTCGATAGGGATAAGCTTAGAAAGGAATCCCATAAGCCCCAAGAAAGCCGCGACGGTCATAAAAACTCCGTTCAGCGTAGAGTAGCCGGCCCTCGCTCCTAGCGCTTTCCAACCGGGATGACCGATATAAATCGTAGTAGGGAAGGGCGAACCGAAGAATGAACCTGCAACGGTTCCGATTCCGTTCGCTAGAAGAGAATTTCGAGTATTGAATTTATCTCCGGCCGCCTCGGCGGATTCTATATTTTGAAGAGATCCGATTACGTTGAAAATTCCCATCGGGAGAATGATCGAAAGATACTCTCTGATATCCGCTTCCTTAAATACGGAAAAAATTTCACCTGCGCTCCAGATCGGAAGATACAATCCGATGCCGACCGAGGATTTTAACGCTTCCGGATCCATAATCGGTTTTCCCGAAAAATAGGGAGAATACCAAGCCAAGATAGTTCCGACTACGACCGAAATCAGGCCGCCCGGAATTTTAAAAGGAAAAACCACGCGTCCAAAATATTGTAATAAAATAATTCCGAAAGGAACGAAAGCGACTAGAGGATTCTGAAAGGTTCGAATTAAAAAATCCATCGAGATGAATGTGAGAGCGATTCCTGCAAGAGCGGAAAGAAGCGCAGCACGGGGCGTGGCTTTCCGAATCCTTTCCGCAACAAAGGCTCCTAACATTTCGATCAATCCTGAGAGAAAGCTCGCTAGTAGGCCCATCGCCCAGGCAGCCTTATAACTTCCCGTTTTTAAATAAACGGGAAACATTACGAAAAATACGAAAGCGAAAAGTGATACGGTGTTAATCCCGTATGGTAGCGCAGTGACATCGGTTCTACCTTCCGCTTTTGCAAGTTGCCTCGCTTGAAAGGCGTAGAATAAGTTTCCCAATAACAAAGAAACTGCCGCGCCGGGAATAATAACTCGAAAAACGAATTCTTGAGGCATTCCGCATGGCCCGACGCAGAGGGCGACTAACACTAAGATCTGAATTAAATTGTCGATCATTAGGCCGAAGAAACCGTCGAGATCTCCCGGTACGAACCATCTGTAATTACTCATTTTTTGTTTTTACTCCCGAAATCCACTTCAATGACGTTGTCTTTGCGCTTCTTTCCTTTGGCCTTCGATTCTGTAACGAATTCTCCGGACGAGGGCAAAGAATCGGTTTCGGCGAATTCAGGACCAGTTCCCGCGGAAGATTGCAGCTTGCCTAAGAAAATTCTCATTTGCGAAACGGTTTGCTGAGATTTATCGAAGTACCGAAACACTGCGTCCCAAGGAATGAAAACTTGCTCCCAAGTGTACCCGAATTGAAGTTCTGCGTAAGCCCAATCCTGTTCTATACGAATGTCCCTCGCGGCTCGCGGACCTATGACTAATATAATTCCGGATTCAGATTCATCTCCGATTAAGCCTCTCTTTCCGATTTTTAAATCGGGATGAGGCATAGCATGCAGATAGAAAGTACCGAACCTTTCCCAATAGAGGGAGAAGAGTTGTTTTTTAAAATCGCGAAGTACGGTGATATCTTCGGGGTTATGATCCATTCTTTTCTAAGGCCCTGGCCTCTTCTTCAGTAATGTAATCCTTATGAACTTTGTATTCCGGAACTAGCTCTTTAAACCGAGTAAAGATATCTTTTTCCTGGTTGGAACGTGCGGCGTTCAAAAGGGCCTGAAACCTGGCCTGGAAGCTGCTAACATCGCTATCTTCTAAAGGGGCGGCAATCCTGATTTTTGGATGGTGAGTTTTTTTGATGCCCTCTAAATCCAATAACAATTCTTCGAAAAGTTTTTCTCCGGGTCTTAGGCCGGTAAATTCGATAGGGATGTCGACATACGGTCGTAAGCCGGATAAACGAATCATTTCCTCGGCCAGGCTGAGAATTCGTACCGGTTCTCCCATCTCCAATAAGAATATTTCACCGCGTTCACCCATGGAACCCGCTTGAAGAACTAATTGGGTAGCTTCCGGGATCGTCATAAAATATCGAATGACTTCCGGATGAGTTACCGTCACGGGTCCGCCGCCCTGGATTTGCTCCCGAAATCTTGGAATTACGGAACCGTTGGATCCTAACACGTTTCCGAATCTAACCGTAATGAATTTGGTCCGAGTCTCCCGAGATACATGTTGGATGTATAATTCCGCTACACGTTTGGAAGCGCCCATTATATTAACGGGGTTAACGGCTTTATCGGTCGAGATAAGTACGAAACGTTCTACTCCGGACAAACGGGCAATGTCCGCGACATTTTTAGTGCCTAATATATTATTTAAAACAGCTTCCGAGGGGTTTGTTTCCATCATCGGTACATGCTTATACGCCGCGGAATGAAATACGACTTCCGGTGAATGCGCTTCGAAAACGGAACTCACGCGCGAAAGATTTTTAATATCTGCGACGACCGGAAAAAACTCGATTCCGGAATGCGGAAAAATTTTGCGCAATTCATAATCTATTTCGTATAGAGGGGTCTCTGCAGAATCTAGTAGAACTAGTTTAGAGGGCTGAAAGATCGCGACCTGTCTACAAATCTCGCTTCCGATAGATCCGCCTGCGCCGGTAACTAAAATCGATTTTCCTCTGATATAAGAACGAATGGATTCGATTTCCAGATCGACCACCGGCCTCCCAAGAAGGTCCTCGACTCGGATTTCCCGCAACTGTTGAATTTTGGGAGAATCGAAGAAAAGCGAACCGATGGAAGGAAGGATTTTAAAGCCCACTTCAGTGGATTCGAAAGTCTTTAGCAATCGACCGATCAGCTTCCCGTCCGGATTTTTAATAGCGATAATTACTTGTTTAATCCCTAGTTTGCGAATGGTTTCTTCTGCTTTCGAGATATTCCCTAAAATCGGGACTCCTTGAATCAATGCGCCGATTTTACTTTCGTCATCGTCCAAAAACCCGACTGGATTTAATTTCAATTCGCTGTGTCTGCGGAATTCGGATAACAGGGACGCCCCCATTTTTCCGGCTCCTAGGATGAGAGTTGGAGCCCCGTGCTCCCTGGTTTTTCTAATGATATACTGATCCCGAAAGATACGCCAGGAAAGGCTTCTGAGACATAGGAAACTTAGCAAGAGAATGGTGTCCAGAACAGGGACCATCCGCGACATTTGGTCGAAGCGATTATAGAAGAGTAACACGGTTGTCGCAATAAAGGACGAGAGAACCGTGATTTTAATGATTTCCAGAAGGTCGTGAATCGAAGCGTAAGCCCAGATGGAACGATAAATATTCGAAAATAAGAATACGACCGATCGGCATGCGACTACGATCGCGAGAGGGATTAGAAATGTGTCCGGTTTTTGCAGGAAGGACAAGGATTCGAATCGAATTAAATGTGCTAAAAAGTAGGACAGGACCATAAAGCAAAGGTCCAGAGGGAATATCAAGGTCCGGCGATTCCAATGTTCCATTAAGGAAAAAATTATCGCTAAATGGTAAAAGTCCAACCTTTTTGGGTTTTTTCGGTTGCGGAAAACCCGGATCTTATCGATTCTCCAGAGTGCCACCTGTGAAAGAATTAATTGTCAATCTCCAAGGCAAACTCGATTCGGTACTTGGGACCGCCTTTCGGGAAAAGATAGAGCAAGTCCTATCGTCGGAAATTCATCGAATTTTATTGGACGCGGGTGGGTTGACCGCCTGGGACCATGAAGGGTTAGTCCTTCTCAAGAATTCGGCGACAAATCACCCTCAGTCCAAATTCTCGGTCTGTTCTTTGCCCGCCACATTGGTCGAAGATTGGAAGAAACTCGGACTAGACGTAATCATTCCGTTTTTCTCAACCCGCGAGGAAGCGAAAGCTTTCTTAGTGCAGGATAGGAAGAAAGATATAGAGGAAGGCATGGTTGCCTGTCCGATCTGTTTCCAGTTTTTGCGAGTGAAAGGACAAGGGAATTATCGATGTCCCGCCTGCTCTCATATTTTTTATTTAACTTCCGACTATCGAACAGCGACCTTCGAAAAACTCTTCTAAAATCTTTCTAAAGAATTCGAAAAAATCGAATTGGTAAAGAAATTTCTCAAAGTATATTGCTTGCCATACCGTCCCTTTAGGGACTTTTTTTCCTATGAACAAGAATTCTTCCCCAATTGTAAGCGGGTTAGTAAATCGCATTCTTGACAGTGGACTTGGAATTTTTCGCCTCCTATATTCCGGGATTCGAGCAAAGCTTGCCTTTTTTACGGGTAGCTTGATCGCTTTAACCATCCTAATTCTTTCCTTCATTTATGTGCGTCAGCAGACCGAGATTCTCACCGAAAGTTATGAACGGGAGGCCGCCATTTCTAGAAGATATATATCGTCTCTCGTTTTGGAATTGGACAATATTTCCCAAAGTTTAATTAGGATCGAGGAATTTAGGGATCGAGTTAGTAAGCAAACCGAAGCTCTTAAGAAATACAGAACCACGAAAACGTTAGTCCAGGAAAAAAAAGTTTCCCTATTCGGAATCAAAACAAGCCTTTTCGGAGCATTAGGAAAAAGCAAAGTACGTAAAACTCTCGACACCTATTATTCGGAATATCTTTCCAAGGCAGATATTGAAATTCTAGAGAAAAATATTAAGGCGCAGCTGCAACAAGAAGGCAGTGAGCGTGTGGGGGAAAAGGATTTTTCCGAACTACAATCGTTGGCAAGAAAATTCGTGTTTGCCGATAGGGACGCATCCTTACTTCGCAAGAGATTGTACGAGATTAAAGAAAATCAGGAAAAAACGGATCCGACTGAACTGTCCGCGTTGGAAGAGGAAGTAAAGAGCAAATTTTTGATCGCTCGAAAACATCGTTCTAAAATGGATTCGGCGATCGTTCAGCTTCTGGCCGATTCCAGGCGCAAGAAAATCAAAGATTTAGGGTTGGATACGGGACGTTTCAGAATCCAGACCTTTGCTTTGACAGGAATCGTCCCCGGAGAAATATCCGAGCCTACCTTAGATACGCAAATTTTCGATCCGGATTCCCCGTTAAACGAAATCCCGTTTGATAATACATTGGAGGACGGTCTCAAAACCGCCCTATCGACCCTTGTCGAGAAAGTCGGGATTACCGGAGAAATCCCTCCAAATTCCTTTCAACAATCGAATCTTGAGTTGCAAGCTTTGTATTCTCCGCATTTTCGAAATCCGGCTTCGACCGAAAGAGCCAAACTGATCGAATCCGTTCGGAGGCATCCTGGTACTTGGAACGCTTACCTTGGCGAAGAAAGGGCCATCTTATCAGAACTAAGTAAGATTCCCCCTCTTTTAGAAGCAAGGCTTAAGGTTTTGAGAGAAAAGAAACCTCCGATTCCTCCTTTTAAGGATAAAGAATTTAAGAATTATTATGCGAACTATTCCTCTTTAGTTCGGAAACGAGACTTGCTATTTGCAACCTATCGAAGAAACAATCCGCCTAAGGAAGAAGACGTGGAAAAAGTGGAGGCTTTGGGGTCCGCTAGAAACTCCGCGCTTGAAGATCAGGTTCTTCTTCGCTTTCGACCCGACGGTTCCGATTATGAAAAATCGATTCAATCGGACGAGGGGGGTCAGTTATTCAAGAATAGATGGAGTGCCTTACGAGATTGGATTTATTCCGGAGAAAGCGAGACCCCGACCGCAAAGTTGAAAAATTTATTTCCGGACGGTATCATCGGAAATAGCCGAACGGAAGCGGAGCAAATCCTTTGGAAATTAGACACGACTCCCTTATTGGCGGAAGATGTGGACGATGTTCCTACCGTCATACTCGCATCCAATTTTTCCGGTTTGATTCGTACTATCGTGGATAGAACAGAGGGATTGAAATCCATTCGAAGTAATCGAGATAGGGCGGTACTTTCCGCCTTGGGAATTTGCGGGTTCTCCATCTTTTTAGCGATTTTCATATCGGGCATTGTCGTTCAGAAAATCAAACGTTTGATTCGTAACGCAGAAGAAGTTGGAAAAGGAGATCTAAACGTAGAGTTCGAGCCCGGCGGGAATGACGAATTCGGAAATTTATCTATCGCTCTTAATCACATGGTAAGCGGCTTGCGGGAAAGGGAAAAGATCAAAGGAATTCTGGGTAGCATGATCGATCCGGTTGTTATCGGCGAAGCGATGAAGGATCTAGCTGCGCTAAAGCGCGGAACCGAAAAAAGGGTCACTGCTTTCTTTTCCGATGTCGCCGGGTTTTCGGCGATTAGCGAAAAGTTAAGCTCAGTAGAACTTGCCGAATTATTAAACGAATATCTTTCCGCAATGACTCTTATCTTAAAGGAGCACGAAGGAGTTCTGGATAAATACATCGGAGACGCGATCGTAGGTATTTTTAACGCGCCGGTGGACGTAGAACAACATTGTATAAAAGCAGCTAAGGCTTCTTTGAAGATGCTCGCAAAGTTAGAGGATCTCCGGAAGACTTGGAACAAAGAACATCGTTATATTCCCGAAGCCCGTGACATGAATATACGCATCGGCTTGAATACCGGTTTGGCGAAAGTCGGATTTATGGGGACGGATGCGTTAGCTTCTTATACTATGATGGGTGATACGGTAAATTTGGCGGCTCGTTTAGAGGCTGCCGGAAAAGATTACGGAGTATCGATTCTTGTTTCGGATTCCGTGTATGAAGAAATTAAAAATCAAATCGTAACTCGAAAATTAGATTTGGTTAGAGTTAAAGGTAAGAACGATCCAGTTGTGTTATATGAGGCGGTTGCCGAAATTGGCGATAAAATTCCTTCCTCTCTAAAGGAATCGGTCGGTCTATATGAAGAAGGTTTAAGTCTGTATCTCGACAGAAAATGGGATCAAGCGATTCGTAAATTTCAAGAATCGCAGACAGCTAAAGGTCATTCCGATAAAGCAGTCCTTTTACTCACTGATCGATGCAAGGAATACAAACTGAATCCTCCTGCTTCAAACTGGGATGGAGTATATACTAGAGACCATAAATAGAGTATTCGACGCCTGGATTTTGAAGAAGCTCCCACAGAATTTGTACCTTCAAAAAAGACTTTTCAGATTCCGAAGGACGTGATACTAACGACATTGCGAAACCGCCTCACCGGCCCCCACCCAGTAGGGGTGGGGAATCATATCCTAAAGTCGAAACCCGGTAACCCGTTCCGATTTTTTGCTCAGGGATAAGCCTAATAGTCCGTCATCTGCGAGTAAGACGGCTCTCCGCTTTGCACGAGTTAGAGCGGTGTAAAGAATTTCCGTTCGGAAGAGTTCATTAGTCAAATTCTTGCTCTCGGGTTTTTCGGGATCCGGAGGATAAAGAATAAATATATTATCATATTCCGAACCTTGGGACTTATGCACCGTAATTGCAAACGCAGGTTCGTGCGAGGGTAGGGTGTCCAAAGCAAAGTCTCGAATCATTCCGTCCAAAAGAAATATCGCGCGAAGCTCGGGGTCTCCTGAAATTGTTTTAGCTTCTAAAATGACCCCGGTGTCGCCGTTGAACATTCCTCTTGAACGATCGTTTTTTGTGATCATGATCGGAAGCCCCGGGAAATATGTACGGTTCCCGATCGTTAGGGTCTTTTTATACCCTTTCTTTATTAGTATCCGATTGATGTCCCGATTGATTCCCTCGCTTCCAAAATCCCCTTGTCTAAGAATAGTGAGTATTCGGGAATGATTCAAATCCTTCGAAAGATATTCAATTAGTTTAATGCTTTCATTATTCGGATCCGGAAGTTTTGCCAATCTAGGTTGAATCCAATTCTCTATATATTTTTCCAAAAAGCGGTTCCGGTTCTTCGGAAAATCCGATAGAATCCGATAAAATCCCGCTTCATTTTCGGATGATGTCGAATCTACTATTTCGTCTAGGGAAATATTAGTTCGCGCTGCAAACATGGATTTTAAGAGAGAATCTACATTCGAGTTTTCGCCGATACACTCTTGAGCAGCGGCGAAAATCGGAGACGCATTTCCTTCCTGCCGATGGCTTCTATTTAGGCGAAAGAAATTCGAAGATGAGGAAATCGAGGCAACTATGTCCGATAATATTGCCCCCGCTTCCACGCTCGGTAATTGATCAGCATCTCCTAGAATAATGAATCTGAATTTCTCCCGTTTCCGATTCGGTAAGGATCTCAGCAAATTGGACATCAAATCTAGATCGACCATTGAAACTTCATCGATTACGATGACGTCGTAAGGTAGTCGAAAATCTTTTCCGAATTTATAAGAATTATTCTTAGGGTTATAACCTAAAAGCCGATGGATCGTTGCCGTCGGCAAATTTAAAAGTTTTTGATCTAATCCGTTTTCGGCCCGGTTTAGGTTTAAAGTATTTTCTAAAGATTCTTTTAATCTCTGTGCCGCTCGGCCTGTCGGCGCGGCTAATCCGATTTTTTCGGTTTCATAACCTAAACGAACCAGCGCTCGCAAAAGACTCGTAATCACCGTCGTTTTTCCCGTTCCGGGACCACCGGTCAGTACAAAGAAAGAAGATTTAAGTGCCGCCTCTAACGCTTCCTTTTGTTCCCCCTCGCCGCAAAGAGTTACTTTAATCCCGTTTTTTTGAAATTCCAGAGGATCATTTTCGGTGATGTCTTTAATAATATTCTGAACTCGATCTCTCTGGTCTTTAGGGACTTCGCGAGCTAGTAGGTCGCGGAAGGAGTCTTCAACTTCAGTTAAAGTTTCAAAAGTTTTTCTGTAATATAAAATCCCGTTGCGAGATCTAAAAAACGGGGACTCGAAATTCTTCCGGATTTGATTTTCGGATACGCCTAAACTGCCGGTTCTCAACGCTTGCAATAAACGCAGATTCAATTCGTACAAGTCTTCTTTCTTGACTTCCGGTAACACGCGAGACATTTCAGCGGAAAGGAACATTACGTAATCTAGATCGACGATCGGAGATTCCTCTATCATTCTTTTCCCCACGAATCATTGTGTTTCGTTTCGAGTACTTCTAGAAGCAGACTTTTCGATTTCTCGATAAAAGAAGTATCAATGTGTTGGAAGAATGTCCCGTTTCCATTTTGTAAGGGGTCCATCCCTCGTAGAAAAATAAAATACATACCTCCTAGCAGACAGGGATCGTATTTCGGTCCGTATTTATTGCGAAGCCAATCGTCTAGGACAAGGGAATAAAGAGCCAACTGAATCGAATAGGATTCGTTGACCTTAATTTCTATATTTTTCTCGGAATAAGATGGCTGATTTCCGGGCTGGCCTAGCTTATTAGATTTCCAATCGGCAATCCAATATTTTCCCCCGGAAAAGAAGATAAAATCCACGGTTCCGTTTAATAATTGGCTTTCGTTCTCGATTTTACGATTGGGAATCCTCAGAAAGAAATCGACTTCGTGTTTTCTTTCCTCTGAGCTCAATTCGGCTAAGCAATTCAAACTTTGAGTATAGGGGAGTTGGCTTCTCAGAGTATTCCAAAGAAAGGTAGCTGCCCTTTCCGTATAAAATTCGAGCAGATCTTCGTCCTTACCGTATCCATGTATCCGAAGAGAGTTTTCTATTTCTTTCCACGCGGGGAAATCCTTCAATTCTATCGGATTGTTTGCACGTAAAAAATATGAAAAATCAATCGTTTCTAATAACGCATGAAGGAGATTTCCCATTTGATTTGAAGATGGTAAGTCGTCCTGAGCGGACTGTAAGAATTCGAGTTCGTCGCCTTTCGCATTTTCAGTCTCTATCCGATATCCATTTTCTCTCTGAATGCTCGTATAGCGATCTAACGAAGAATAACTCTCGAGAATGATCGTTCGTTTCTCGCAGCCGTTTGGCCAATGAAACACATCCCTAACAGCTCGGTGTTCCGCGAGATCCGATTCGGTATCTTCGGGCAAATCTGTATTTTCTTGGAATCTTGTGAAGAATTTAACTTCATAACCCGTTTTCGTTTCATTCTGATAAATCTTGGCGACACTCGACGTCGGATCAAAATTCGGCATCGCTGCTTCGAACGATCTACGGAATAACTCCAAGGGTCTTTCCGGAGCGGGCGAAGATAACAGGGGAAAATAGAACTTATACATAGCTCTTGTGACCGCCACGTAATATAATCTTTTGTCTTCGTTTATTAAATACTCTTTAAATTTCTCTAGTTCTTTCTTTTCCAGATCGATTATTTTTACGCTCTGCAATTCGTGATCCGCAATCGCGGTCGTTTCCCGATATTCGAAGTATTTTCTTTGAGCAGGGGACCATCCCGTAAATCCTCCTAAAAGGAATACGAAAGGAAATTCTAAACCTTTGCTGGAATGAATTGTTAGAATTTTGATCCGATCTTCCTCGGTTTCTCTTTCCAGATAATCGTCTTCCTCTCGGGTGGACGAATTAGTAATGCAAGAATCGAGATGCTCGATCAGTTCGCGCAGAGAAAGATCACTTAAGGACGCTTGTTCCGATAAAAGAAAGAAGATTTGTCGAAAATTCGTAATCCTGCGTTCCCAATCTCGAGTTTTCTCGGTATCTCGAGGTTTAGCTAGTAAACTTTCGGTCAATAAGGAACGGAAAAGATTTGCGTATTCTTTTTTTCTGGCATATCGACGCCAAGATTCTAACAGTCGCTTTTCTTTGGATTCGACGGAATATTCATCGAATCGGTGCAAATCTGTCGGTCGGACTTCGAATAAATCCGAGAGTAAGAGTTTATAAAATGAATCGGGACTTCCTTCTTCGTTTATACAAGAAAGAATTTGTCTGCAACGATAAGCTTCGTTTGAGGAAAACAGTCCTCTCTTTTTGCTATAAGTATATGGAATTCCTTCCGCTCTTAGATAATTTTCCAATTCCTTTGAATCGTCTTGGTTTCGGATCAAAATCGCTATATCTCCGTAACGCACTTTTCCTGCGAACGGAGGCCGCCCGGGTCGTTCTTTTTGGATTAAGATTCTAGATTCGCGGGATACCAAATGCAGAATTTCCGAAACTATAAATCTAGCATAAGGATCTCTTAATGCTTCTTTGCTGGAAGCGGAGGGCAACTGAAATGCGTTAAGAGCGCCGCGCTCGCTCCTATCCGAATATAGGACGGCTTTTCTACCGGACGCAGCAGAGTTTACTTTCGCGTACGGAATCGGATCAAAGCCCGGCTCTCTTAACGGAAACCAATCTCCTTTTGGGGCGGAAAAAAGGTCGTTATACGCCGCAATCAATTCCGGTAATGAACGTCGATTCGTATCTAATTCCGGGTAAACGACGGATCGGTCCGCGAATTTTCCGTTTAAATCCAAATTTTTTTTTGCTGATAAATACGTACCGATATCCGCTCCGCGAAATCCGTAAATTCCCTGTTTGGAATCTCCGATCAGAAATAAACGAGTCTCTGAATCGGCAATGCCACTCTTTTCGAGAAAAAGATTTCGGAAAATGCTGTACTGTTCGGAATCCGTATCTTGAAACTCGTCTACGATCGCATAGTGGAATCTTGTCTTTAATTCGGTTGATAATACTTGATTAACGGACAAAGATCGGGACAAATTCCGGATCATATCACCGTACGTAATTTCGCCTTCTTCGGCCTTTTCGGAAGGAGTTTGCTTCACGATAATTTCCGAAATTTGAACAACGAATGAAACGGCTATCGTCTCCAAATCGGAAAGAGCTTTTTTCACTTTTTCTCGTTGTGCGATATAAGTACCGCATGCTGGATCGGATTCTCCTTTCTTTAATTCGTCGTCTGAGAAAAGAACGCTTCCGACTCCGGATTCTTTTCTTTTTAAACGCCTGATCTCCAAGATCGCTTTCGTTACCCTGATCGGATCGAATGGCTCCATCGCGGATAGGGCTTTAGCTAGGATTTTTTTGAAGGCGAGTTCCCGGTCTAAAAATGCTTTTTTGGTGTTTGCATGTACGTATTTCAATAGCAATTCTTGTAACGGCAGGATGGCCGAATACTCGCGAGATAATGTCTGAATACATAGACAGATCTCTTTTTTTCCGGGTAAAAGATTTGGACGAGGCATCAGCCTAACATTCGAGGGGGAAATCTCCTTTTTTCCGGCAAGTTCCGATATAAAATCTTCCCAAGTATTTCCAGTGAATCCGTTATCAAAAAAATTACGTAATTCTAATAGAGTTAAAGCTAGGCTTTCTTTCGGTATCTCGCCGACGAATTCAGAATGCATCCTGGAATATAGAATCCTATTCAAAGGCTCGGATTCCGGAACAAGCTTGGCATTTACGGGATATCCGGTTTCTAAGGAATATTCCCTGAGAATCTTACTACAAAATCCGTGGATAGTGGAAATATAGGCTTGATCGAGTCGGCCTGCTTGCGCCAAAAAAAACTGACGTTCCGGCTCTAAAATCGGATTAGTTCGAACCGCTTCCTCCAAGTTCCGAATTCTTTCCTTAATTCCGGCCCGAATTCTGGATCTTAATTCCGAAGCGGCCTTATCGGTATACGTTAGAACTAAAATCGATTCGATTCCGAGCGGAGGAGAAGTTTCGGCATCGGAGTCCCAGGCAAGAAAAGATTCTCTTAACAATTTCAATACTAAGTATACGATTGTGTGGGTTTTCCCCGTTCCGGCGGAAGCGCCGATAAAACCGTTTCTTTTGGAATCGATTCCATCCGCGAAAGAGGGAGGAAAATCGATTGAAATCGGCCTCATGATAGACTCCGCAAAACAGGTTCGTATAATTTCTCGGATAAATCCAAAGCATTTACCGGAATATGATCTTTAGGAGACGGTAAAAGTCTGAGCGTAGGATTTAAATATTCGGATAAGTCGTATTCTAGAGATTCCCGAATCCAAAGCGAGTATTCTTGAGAAAGTCTTTCTCGATCCTCTTTTTTTGCACTTTGCGAGATTTCTTTTCGAAGCGGAAAATCTTCCCAAAATTGCGGAGAAATTAATGCAGTACAAGGACGGAGGTATTCTTCTACAAGATCTTTTAGGAAATTTTTGCTTTCCAATCTTTCCGATTGTAATTGATATTCGTCGGGCGCCCCTTCTTTAGAGACGTATCCGAATAACACCTGCACTGTCTTTTGTTTTTTCGATTCCGTCGGTATGAGATCCAGGAGTGATTGTATTATTAGCGGCTCGATTCCGTTTTTCAGGTTTTTTTTCGAATTTGGATAGATTAAGATTATGTTTGCATTCTCGTCGGAAACGAACACCGATTCCTTCAGTCCGCTAAAGTACACTCGAATTCCTTCGGAAATATCTAAGAATGGGCTCGGCAGAGAAAGGATAGATCCTTGTTTAGCGGTCTCGCCGAAAGAAAGCGCGTCGTAAAAATAACTTTGATTTATCAGTGGTCCGATTTTTTCCCAGGACCGTTCGAACTTTTCCGCATTGAGAATCTCTTCTACGTCACGGTAGGTTCCTCGCGGAAGTAAGCCGCGTTTGCCGAAATTCTGAATCGTTTTCTCGTATCCTTGTAAAAATATGGGGAGGGAATCGGTGGGTATCTTTTTCCCGGAAAAATTTTTTCCGAAAAGTTTCCAAGTTTCCGAAATTAAGGAAAAACTTTCCGAAATTCGAAACGGCTCTCTCTGGGATGCAGATTCTTCTTCTTCGAAGTCTTGGACGTACAGCCCGAAATTTTTCCTAAGAAAATAAAAGAGAGGTGATCTCCAAAATTGTATGAGCTCACTCAAATCGATCGTAAGTTCCTTTTCGATCTGTAATGACATTGCGGAATGCGAGGCCGTTCCGAAATTCAATATTTTTTTAGCGTATTCTCTTTTTCCTTCTTCTTGTCCGTAAGCCGTGATGGCGGACGCGTCGTACGTTTTAAAGAAAGTGGACCGAAAATCCTTTTCGCGGGGAATAGTCCTGGCTTCGAAATATTGTCTACTATGTTTGTTTAACGGCAGGGGAATCCTGACACTTTCTTCCGGATGTAGAATGAATTCTTTTAACGCTTGCTCGATTTGTAATAAGGAAGGGGAGGGCGCTAACTCCTCGTCCTTACCCGTATCCTGGGAAACGAAGGAGAAATTCAGGCTTTCTTTCGCGGATAAAATCGTTTCATATAACAAGGATTCATTCGTCTGTCTAGTCGTAATATCGCCTATACGAGGAGACAGATGTCTGAGGTTGAAGGCGGAGCGATCGTCGATTCCCGGAAACGCCCCCTCCCCGAGTCCTAGTATAAATATATGCCGAAACGGAATCGGGCGCATCGGTTGCAAAGCTGAGACGGTAATTCCGCCGGTAAGATATTTCCCCTTTCTGACCGGAATTCCGTCGCAGGACTCGCGAACAAAAGTTTCAAAAAATCGAATTCTATCCTTAGCATCGCCGGCATCCCACGAAATCCCTTTTAAGGATTCCAGTCGGGAAAACAATTCCAACGCTATCGCTGCTTCTTCCGGTTCTTCTTCGGCGGGAACGAGCATTGCCTGCGCGAATCTTAAGAACGAATCCAGTAATTCGTCGGATGAAAGACTTGGATCCGATAAACGATCGGAAAAGGAGTTCAGAAGGGATTCAACTTTTTTCCAAATACCGATCCAATTCTCTACGGAAATTTTATTTTGGGAAGGATAAGGCGAGACACCGGTATCCGCCTCTGCAGATTCGGGTAGGACTTCAGACATTGCCAATCGAATAAATCCGTTCCGAAAGGAAAATGACTGTGGATCACCTTCCAAGGAGTCGTCTACGTAAAGGTTTAGGTTTTTTGCATATATACCCCATTCTTGAACCGCTTCCGGGTCGATACCCCATTTTGCCTGGAAACAAGAATTTCGAAATAGGTCGAAGAATTCCTTTCTTGATTTTTTTCCAGTGAGTAACGGGAAAATACATAGCAATCCGCGCAAAAAGGAACTTGTCCCTCCGGCACGCACGTCTCGTATCGTATAAGGAAGAGTCTTTGGAGAAAATTCCTCCTTTCCATTCCGGTTCATTTGCTTCGCAAGGATTCCCCCTTCGAAGATGCTTTCAATTGCCGGCCGATAATCGGGAAGGTCTACGCAGAAAATACCGATATCCGTTAAGCGAAGTGTCGGATCATCATCTAGCTTGGAAAGAATTGCGTGAAAAACCGACTCCACTTCTCTTAATTTTCCCGAAGCCTCAGCTATTATTAGGCTTGCGTCGGCACGGAATCGCCTGTCCGACAGAGCTTGTTTTCCGCTTAAAAGATAAGTCTGTAGCGCTTCAAGCAGGGAATCTTGTTTTTTTTCGCGGTCTTGAATCTTATGAATTTGAGCCCCTGAAGCTAGCCAACTTTGATGGAGTGTGCGGAACGGAGTTGCCCAGCTACGACAAGTGGTTAGCCGCGATGCGTCAGTCGCGACCGCGTCTTGCGGTAGACCGAATTGGAATACTTCTACGGAAAGCTCAGGTAAAAGTGCGTTAAACAACGCTATATAGGTAGAAGATAATTGTGAGAGTCCGAATAAATATATTTTTCCGTGCTTTGCTTTTTTAGTATTCGGCGTTTTTTCCGAAGAGCGAGTTCGCATAGCAAATTGAATAAGTGTTTCGGCGTTAGCGCTTGCTGCAGTCGCTGCATATAACTCTTTTTGTAAAAAGAAAACCGGCGATTTCGTAGCATTCCATTCTTCGATGTCCTCGGCTCCTATGCGAAGCATTTCGTATCGATTGCCTATCCAATTTCGAATCCAATCCTGTCTTTGCAGTTCGTAATCTTTGAAATATTTAGCGAGTCTTCCGGATAATTCGAATAGTCGAACAGGATCTATCTTTTTTCTTCCTGATGGTAGAAGATACGCGCTTAGAATCGGGTAATCCGAGAGAAAGCCGGGTGTTTTTTGAATGTATTCGTAAATTAGAAAACGCCTAGCTTCCGGTAGAAGAAAGGGACGCGAATTAGGTTTTAGATCCGGAGAATATTTTTTTAATAAAAATTCTTCGATTGCCTTTTCTAAAAAGAGAAAACGGATATTGAAAACGATTCCGGCTCGCTTTACAAATTCCAAGTATAGCCACGTCTCCATACTTTGATTTGGAATTACTATAATCGGACTGTACAATCCGTCTTCTTCTCGTATTTCGGCGGAAACGGAAGAGAGCAGATTTTCCGCTAAGAGAGTTAAGTCGTCGGAAGAAAAAACTTTGATAGGCATCTTCAGATTCCAATTCTATCGACGGGAGTTTGCGAGAAAAGAGATTATTTCATTCACTACGGTCCGGCAACGAGCACCTAGGTAGACTTTCTAAATGTGACGATGCTAATCGGTTTTTCTTCATCGTGTGCGACCCGTAATTTGGCGCCTAATTGTTCGGCTAACAATTCGATGAATTCCACGCCTTGCCCCAAAACGATCGCAATCCCGGTAATTTTCAATTCCACTAAATCCGTTTCTAATTCGTCGATTTCTATATTGATAAGTCGTTCTGATACGGACGATTCGATTTGAGAATTCATTCCGGTAGTGATAATTTCTCCAGCAATCATCGCCATAAAAATTGCGTCTTTGATCGTAAGAAAGGTTTCATTTTTCGGGATATTTATTTTCGGGAATCGAATCGCTTCGGCCGCGATTCGATTCAGGTAGTCGGCGAATACGATGCTCATTGGGACTTTACCAGGATCCGATGGATCACTATCGATATCATGAACGCTGGATAAAGCCAAAACTCTGCGTTCCAGAATATTTAATGTCGGCGCGGCCCATTCATTGGAAGCTTTCAACAGCGAAATCAGTCCTAAGACGACCTGTAAATTATTTCTGACTCTGTGGTTCAATTCTTGGATTAAGGAATTCTTCTGGAGCAGAAGTTTTTCCAAATCAGTGGCGATCATTAATCCGATTACGGAGAGAACGATTAAGGAGCCGATAGAGTCCGTTAATACTCCAAAATTTAATTCTTCTCTTCTTAAATATGCTTGGATAAAAGAAAGTAACAAGCAAAACACGAAAACAAAAACGGTATGTTTTTTCGAGGCAAAGAATAAATGAAACAGCACGACTGTCGGAAACCAGAACGCAATATTATGAGTACCCCAAAAAGTCCCGACGCAAAGAGCCAAGCAAAAACTAATCGAGCAAATATAAACGGCTGCTATATATTTCCCGTATAAAATTAAGATAATGCTAATGAAAGAGGCAATTCCTCCGACGATTAAACCCAGTCTTTGAATGGAATATCCTAAAATAGAATCTGCGATCGGGATAATGACGGATATGAAAAAAAATAATAGGGAGGCAGGTAGAAGAAATTTTTTTCTACAAAACCTCGAGGTAATTCCGATGCCAGATTCATTTTTTTCGTTCAACATGATCTTCAGTTTAAGAATTTTCGTTTAGGACGCAGTTTTAATGAAAGTCTTACACTCGTATACTCTAATTATTCGAAGAGCAAGCCGATTTACAAAAGGAGGAAGATTCTTTTCTATTTTAGATGAAAGTAAAGTATACTAAACGAATTGGGTATCCTTGTTCCCCCTGAAATAGTATTTCTTCAAACAATTTTGAGAAATTAGAATTCGCTATAATCCTGAATTTCTAGCGTGCGAGCGACGAGATTTCCATTTGGTTAGTATACTGAGAGACAACCACAGGCGACCCGATTCTATTTTCTGGAGAATACTCGAAGGAGTTTTGTCTCATTAAATTGATTTAGTATTTTTAACTTACAATTCTTTGAGCTGAGGTAACTCCGTATAAGTCTCCTTCTCTAATAAAAATCGAAAAGAAATAATATATTGACTGAAATGAGAATTTCATTAAATTTTATACTCCGTTCAATAGTTTGTAAGTTCCCTATACTTACTTTGCATCTTTCCGGATTCATTTGGAGTAGATTGTTACGTGAGGTAACAAGGTACTTCCGATAATCGACATTATGTCGCTTGAAATTTCGACACTGTGTGCTTCGGAGGTTCAGTTCTTACTTTGCATTAGATACTCAATATTTCCTCTTATAGAAAAGTGCTAAATAAATCATAATTGTTACGTTAATTGAAACAGTACAAGGATCTTATATTGCAATTCTTTCCCCGCATAAATATCGATTACTCGAGTCCCGATTGATAAAAAAGAATTCTTGCAAGCGTCTATCTGCGATGTCTTTTAGTCCAAGCTGGTTCCTCTAGAGCGGATGAAGGAAAGATTGACAACCGCACAATAATTACCCCTTAAATCATTTGCCTGACAATGATTTCGTTTATTGGATAATATGCTTCAGGAAGAAATTAAGGATACTCTTCTCGATGGTTTGCGGTCGTCATCGGAAATTCATTTTTTAATCCTTCATGCGGTCGATGATTATTGTACTTGCATTGAAAGTAGTCATCTTTCTCCGTTTATCTTTTAGCCCGTCAATGTCGAATTCAGCATATTGTTTCAGATATTGATAACCGTTTACTCTGCTGGTTCCGAACTCTTGGCAAAGGCCAGTCATTGTCCATCCGTCCTGCTTCTGGCCACGAGAACTCTATTCTTTCTTGGTACGCAAGTCTCCTTCCAAGACATCTGGTTTTCTCCAAATGCTTGGATTATATAAGAGACAAAATTTTTCGGTAGATCTAGATCTATCTGTGAATTATAAGGTCTGAATCTATTTTTTGGCCGGCCGTACCGCTTAAAAAATCCGATCCTTCATTTTATTCTCCTGTTGCTTTTTTACCAAAGTTAAGTCCGACGACACCGCATTTGAATGTCGTGGAACTTATTAGTTTTAAATTGATCTTATCCTTAATGTCTTTAAATAACGGGATTCCATTACCCAAGATGACAGGATTGACATTGATCAAAAACTCATCAATCAATCCCATATTCATAAAGGAATGAGTCAGTCTGGGGCTGCCGAATATCATCATATTTTTCCCGGGTTGTTTTTTGAGTTTCGAAATTTCTTCCTCGACATTGCTTTTTATTAATCTTGTGTTATTCCATTCCGCTTTTTCGAGAGTTGTAGAAAAAACAATTTTTTGAATATTCTCCACCCAATCGGCATGATGGAGTTCCATTTTTGTCGCTGCCGGATTTTTCGGCACTGTCGGCCAATAGCTTTCCATCATCTGATAAACGACACGCCCGTACAGACAGGTATCAACCGATTTAAAATGCTCGGTGACATAGTGGAACACTTCATCATCATGTGAGATCCAATCCATTTCCCCATTCGGCCCTCCGACAAAGCCGTCCAATGACGTATGAGCGAGTACGCTTACTTTTCTCATTTGATTTCTCCTTGTTTAAGTTTCAATATTTAGGACACTGCTACAACCTGCCTGCTAAAAAAATCGCAAGTAGCCGCGCCAGAAAATCGCTCCCGGGGCCTACTTTCAACTGAAAATTCTACCAGTAATTACCAATATGTTGCGTAAACAGGGGCGAACTATGTCTGCGGTTCCATACTGACTTTACACTATATACTCCTGACCGAGTTCTCATTTATGAATCGATCTCAAATCGGAGATAACTCATTTATGGATAATGGTGGTTTGAAAAAGTTATGCGCTATGCAGCTGCAGTGCAAACTTTAACCGACCGACATGAAAATTGATAATTTATTTAAATAAAATGAAAAAACTAATCGCAGTAATGAATATGACACTGGACGGGTTTTACGACCATACGGCAATGAGTGCCGACGATGAAATACTTCAGCATTACAACGAGTTATTAAAGTAACTCAGGAACCCTTTTATATGGAAGGATAACATATCAACTAATGGAAAGCTATTGGCCAACCGTAATAAAAAATCCTACCGGTAACAAACCAACGGATGAATTTGCCGTAATAATAGACAATATTCCCAAAATTGTTTTTTCCCACACCCTGAAAAATGTTGATTGGAAAAATGCGAAATTGAAAAAGGAAGTTTTAGAACTCAAACAACAAGTAGGTAGAAACATTTTGCTTGGCAGCCCTAGTTTAATAGTGACCTTAATGCTACTGGGCTTAATTGATGAATACCAACTCAGTGTTAGGCCAATTATTTTAGGAAGCGGCCTGTCGTTATTTAAAAACATCCAAGATAGAATTAATCTTAAACTCTTAAAAACAAAAACATTTGATTGCGGTGCGATAACTCTTTACTATGAGTCGACAAATGAACGACTAATAGTATGAAGCGGATCGACTTCGGAGGAAAAGTGCCAAAAGTCTATAAAGTCTCCAAAATAATCCGAATGCAACATTGCGATGCTGCCGGAGTCGTCTTCACTCCACAGTATTTCAACCTTTTCGTCGAAGCTTTAGAAGATTGGTTCCGCGAAGAACTGGATTTTGGATTTCCCCAGATGGTTGTGGAAAAAAATCTAGGGTTGCCCGCAATGCGTTTTGTTGCTAAGTTCTTTAAACCGTCAAAACTAGGTGATGTCCTTGACTTTCGAGTTAAAGTAAAGCGGCTTCGAAGGAACAATGTTCTTGTTAATATCGAAGGTGTCTGCGGTAGCGAACGCAGGTGCATGGCAGATGTACTACACGGTTTTGCAGATCTTGATACTATGGCTCTGACTGATTGGCCGAATCATTTATTACTTAAACTTGAAGAATATTTGCATCAGCGCTAAGAACAGATGTCCTATAAAAAACGTTCTTCACTTTTCAGAATGGAAAGACAAGAAGTGGGAATTTTAGCAAATTATTATTGAAGAGTAAATTAATAAGTTGCTTATCTAGATTAATTCTTTATCGGAATCTTATCTAAAAAGTATATATTTGAATATAAAGTAAATTCTGGAATCGGAATGCCGCTATTTAATTAGGAAGCTTTACATTACTCCAGAATTTACTTTACCGGTTTTTGGCCAATGAACGGCACTGGGGATTCTCTGATTCTCTATAAGGATCGCGTTCATTTTATTTTTAATTTTGACCGATTTCGACTATTTTGTCCTGCTTCCGGTTAACGGATTCTGAAAATATCGGATACTTTCTATTCATCATCGCGGGCCGCCCGGCTGTTTTAGAGCGGCTTTGAATGAAAATCAGTATTTGATACATAGAGGAAAGAAATGAAAGTAAACCAAGCAATCGCATTAGTTACGGGATCGAATCGAGGAATCGGAAAGGCGCTTGTGGAAAGTCTGTTAGAGGGAGGAGCTCGGAAAATATACGCCGCTGCAAGAACTTGGAACGGAACAATTCCGCCGGATAAAAGGATTGTTCCCGTCGAATTGGATGTCACAAGTAAAAAGAGTGTTGCCGAGTTATCTAATCGAGCGACCGACGTGAATCTTTTATTCAATAATGCCGGGGTTCTGGATTTTAACGATATTTTAAATGCATCCGAGGATCAATTTGAACGAAACTTTTCCGTAAATTTTTTCGGAAACTTAAATATGGCCCGGACATTTACATCCATCTTGGAGAAAAACTCTGACGGAACGATCGTGAACATTCTTACATTATTGTCTCTTGCCAGTATGCCCGGTCTATCCGCGTATAATGCGTCCAAGGCAGCGGCTTGGTCTATGAGTTTATCTCTTCGTGCTACTTTAGTAAGTCGAGGTGTAAGGGTGTGTAACGTTTTTCCGGGCGCCGTTGATACGGATATGCTTTCCGGGGTTGAAATGCCGAAAACCAGTCCGAAAGATGTGGCGAATGCGATCCTTAAAGGTTTGGAATCCGGACAAGAGGATATTTTTCCGGATCCGATGTCCGTTTCCGTTTATGAAGCTTGGAAGAAAGACCATAAAGCGGTGGAAAAACAATTTGCTTCGATGTAATTAGGACGGGGCGTCGATAGGAGTTTGCAATGAAAGTAAGAGGCGGTAAAGGCGAGTTACAGACTACCGAATTGCGGACTCCGACGACGGTAAAAGTCATAATTGCTCCTGAAACATTGAAAGGGATGCCCGAAGTCGAAATGATTGCTTTTGGAGCCGACGGGAACTCCGCGATTATTTATAAAAAAATAATAAAACATCTACCGGAGCGAGAAGTCTTTGCAAAGGCCGCTTCTCTTACTATCGTATGTCGCGGTAAAAAAAGGATCACTTCCTCCGGCGGGGATTTTTTCGAGGTGGGAGAAAACGAGGCAATTTTTCTACCACCCGACCTTTATATGATTTCGGAATTACTTCCGGCAAAAGGCGGTGTATTTGAAAGTTATATTTTCTTTTTTCAGGATTCTCTAATTGAGGAGTTTTTAAAGTCGAAAAGAATTCGCCTCGTGTCCGATTCTATCGGTGATCTTTTTCGGATACCGTACGGCGGAGGCTTAAAGCTTTATGCTGAAAATCTCAGGCCTTTATTCGCTAGTCTCGGACGCAAAACGGAAGGATTGCTTCGAATCAAACTTCTGGAAGCTTTACAGATTTTTGCAAGTTCGGATAAAACCGGAGTTTTCCCAGATTGGTTATTCAAGGTTTCGAAGGATAGAGATCGGGATTTGAAAGGATTTATGGAAAAAAATTTCGATAAACTTCTTAATGTCGAGGATTTTGCTGCACTGACCGGCCGAAGCGTTTCTTCCTTTCAAAGAGATTTTAAACGTAGATACGGTGTTAGCCCAAAAAAATGGCTAATTTCGCGTCGGTTGGAAAAGGCGAAAAATTTATTAGAAGGGGGCGGCACGAGCGTAGCGGAAGCTGCATTCGTGATCGGTTACGAAAATACCTCTCATTTTATCCGAGCCTTTCAGAACCAGTACGGCGTCACACCGGGTGAATTTTTAAAAAATCGCGGTTTGATCGTATGACTTATCCTAATCCGTAGAGGGAGAAATCAGAATCAAATTCCAAAGGCATTGTATGTCACTAACGTAGGAGGAGCCGCAAAGCCCGACCGGATTTTATTTACCATTTCTTGGGCAAGGCCACTTCTTTCGTACGTCGCTGCATCTTCTTCGGTCTGCCAAACGGTAATCGCCAAAAAGCTCTCGGGATCTGTCTTTTCTTGCAGAAGCGCCGCGCTAATATTACCTTCAGCTTTGCGAATCGTTGGGATAGCTTCCTTTTCATAAGTCAGACATATCTCAACTACCCTTTCCGGCTTTGCTTTAAATTTACCGATTCGAACGAATGCCATTTTCCTTCTCCATCCGACTATATAGGAACCTTACTCGATCCTGCATCAATCAAAATATCCTAACTGATTGAGCGGTAATTTTTAGTTTTAAAAAATGCATTTCGCATTTTTCAATCGTATAATATAGACATAATGTATCAGTAAAAAGAATCGGTCAAACACAAGTAATTCCATCCATTTTAAGAATCAAATTTTTCTTACGTTGTTCGATTTCCAATTCAGCTGTTCGACATGTACAATTCTCAGTATATCCTTGAACGACTACGCATAAAAGTGTCAGAAGCTACTTCCGGTCATGATACGCTCCAATTCTTTCGCGCTTTGTCTCTATATACCGGAGATGTTTTTAGAAACAGTATCCGGAAAAATATCTTCCTGGTCCTCTTCAATGCCCTTAACAATTTCTTCGGCAGCGCTATCTGACGACGCTTTTTCAATCGGGAAACCCTTGTTCATATCCGTGTCGATCGGACCCGGGAATATTCCAATGACCTTAATATTTTTAGATTTTAGTTCCCAGCGTATGGATTGAATGACCGAATGCAAAGCAGCCTTCGACGCGGAATACCCTGCATAAATTATCTTTACATCTGTTTTCAAGAAGGCGCGAACGAGGGCAGCGCCTATGCCGCGATTAGCGCCGGTAATAAGAATTGTTTTATTTGCAAGATCCATAATTTTCTCCATATTTAGATTAGAAACCGTCTAGTTGATTGATCTTTTTCTCTCGACTATACGATTTCTTGACTCTTAGCAATTAAGTCCCGTAGGCTAGTATTGATATAATGGTCCCAAGCATTTGAACAGTCGCTATAACATTCACAGTCGGGAACTAAACCTAGATGCGTAAAAAGAACTTCAGTTTTATCTCCCTTTTTCTTGATTTCAAAAATAATTTCTGTGCCATCCCACTCTTTTTTGTTTCCAACAAAATTGAGGGAGCTTTCTAACACGAGCCATACGACTTTTTCGTCCGGAACGAAGTCCGTTATCTTTTGTTTGCTGTAATGCACGTCTTCATGGCGATAAGTAAACTCGTCGCCTAACTTATCCGTGCTTCCCTTAATTTCTCCAAACCACCAGGCGCGAACATTATTAATAGCGTCAAAGGCAACTTTGGAGGTTTGATCCACAGTAATGGATTTGGTTAAATATTTATCTTTCATCGATTTTCTCCTTGGGTAACAAAAATTCCCGGATAAATTTCAAAATCCTTATCGTTAATTGAACTGATTCCCTGACCTAGCGCATTCCGGTCTCCGAATTTAATCCCGAACCATTCACTGAATTCTTCGCGATTCATGACAATACGCCGCACCTTGAGACCGGCATTTCGAGTTCGATTTACTTTTTATCCGATTTTTTATATGCTACCAATAGGTTGCATTATGGCAAAGGTCAAAATTAATGCAACTATTTTGTTGCATTAATAGAATATTTCATAAATCCCCGGACTTCTCGCTTATTCGGTACGCAGCCCGTTTTTATTATGGTATTTGATGGGTGGTAGGATTTAGCAAATTTAAGTATAATACTATTATAATACGTCGACAGGTCTGATAACGGCGGGGATAGTCGTCAATGACTCCGATTCGAAGAAAATGCTCGGATGGTTTCAATTTATCGAACGTTAAATGAGCTTCGAAGATTTACTTGAAATTATTCTACTGCGAGAATTACGGAGGATGAGTTGAAGAATACATGAACCTCTTTTTCGGCTTCCAAATTCAAAAGTTTTGTAGCTTGGCTAGAAATAATAGAAACTAACTTATTTCCTCCCGGCAATTCAACGATGATCTCATCGTTTACGCTACCTCTGGAAATCGAAAAAATCCTTCCGAACAATTTGTTTTCTGAACTAAGCGAGGAGATGGAATCCGTTGAGATTGAGATAAAGGAGGCCTTAATAAGGGCATAAACCGGGATACCGATCTTTAATCCTAAATTTTCCACACTATGATTCGTAATCGTTGCGATAATTTCCTGATCTCCTTTTAAAGAAATTACGATTTCCGAATTAACCGCTCCTTTTTGTACGCTTTTTACCTTTCCATAAAATTGATTTCTTGCACTGGTTTTCATTGCTATTCTGTTTAAAAAATTTAGTAACTCTATAGGATTATCCATTCTTTCGCTCAATCGATTCAAAAATTTTTTATGCTCCTCCTCTATAATTTGATAAAATTGAATGATTTCACGAGCCTTAGCGGTCAATTTTGCACCGCCTCCGCTCGCTCCTCCCACACTTTTTTCGACAAGCGTTTCCTTATGTAGGTTATTAATTAAATCGATGGAGTCCCAGGCGGTTTTATAACTGATTCCGACTTCCTTTGCAGCTTTGGAAATGGATCCGCACTTATCGATGGCACGTAACAAATCGATCTTTTCCTTACCGAGAGTATTCGCTTTGTTATACTTTAACCAAAGATTTCCGTCTATCTGCATCTTATTCTTCATTAGCTGGAATATTAACTCTCTACGGACCCAAGATTTCAAGATTGAAAATTTCGTCAAAAAGGGATTTTCCGGGATTTTCGGTTTACTACCGTTATATACTTGAAAATATAGCGCTTTTATAAATGTTTGAGAGAGAAGAATGAAAAAATGCTTTGTAAGCAGTTGAGGAAAATTGAAATCGTTTTTGCCCGCTATTTAATTGTATTGCTTACGATTTTGCCGAATTTACTCGGTGCCGAAGAATCGCCCCAAAATATACCTGCTTCCGGAACGATAGAAGATGGTCTTCGGAAAAATGATAATGAAGTGAGGCCGGTCTCGGAATCTACGACGCCTGTGCCGCCGAAAGAATCCTTATCCGGACCGGCATTATCAGCGGATTCGATTCCAGTGCAAGAAACTCCGTATAAAAGTCCGATGGTTGGAAAGATGTCGGGAGAATACTTGCGCTCTTTGCAATTGACTCCGGAGCAAAATAAAGCGGTTCGATCAAACAAAGATCTTTGGTTTCAGGAAAAGTACCGAGCTGGATTTGCTCTTAGGCCTAGATATGAATCTCAATTCAATCCCGATTTCGATAAGACCACTCCGGACAATAAGAACGTTTTTACGAACCAAACTCAGGCGTATCTAATCGGTGACATTAATAAAAATTTAATATTCAAAATAACTCTCGAAGATATCCGCCAATGGGGAGGAAGCCAATTCCCGAGCGGAACAGGCGACGGCAGATTCGGTTTAGCAGGGAATGCGGGAGTTACTTATAATACTGCCACCCAAAAAACGGTCCCGGCTTCGAATCCTACCTCCTTTAGAGAAGCGTTTTTGGACGTTCGCAGTTTGGACGAATCGTTCAGACTTCGAATCGGGCGACAAATTGTGGAATTCGGAGACGGAAGAATCGTCGGCGCAAGAAACTTTAACCAAATCGGAAACTCTTTCGACGGATTAAGATTCACTGCAAAGAGGGGTATTCAAAGTTTAGATGTTTTCGGTTTCGTGATAAGTTCTCAAAATAATGCAAGCGGATTAGTGACTGCGAACGGCACCGCGAACAATTCCATAGGTGATGCGTATTTTGTCGGAACGAATTATTGGATCAAATTTGCGAATTGGATCGGGGGCGATTTCTACGATTTCACTTTACTAAAAAGGGCAATAGTTAGTCCCACCGCCCCTTTATACGATTCGGAGTTACGATCTCGACAAAGCGATCAATTAAATACTTATGGATTTCGCTTAACCAATAGAACCCAAAATAATTTTTTGCCGGAAGGGGTTAAATGGGATTGGACGATAGAGGCAGCATGGCAGGGGGGATCGACCGGCCAGAAAGTCGGTACTTCTTGGTTACAAAGTCCCGGAACAACTAGTATTAATGTAAATGGACAAGCGATTCAAAATGAAAATCAAAAATACGACGCTCATTTTCTCGCTCTACAATCGGGATACTCCCCGATTAATCCGCTAAGAATCGGTATCCAATACGTTTATGCTTCGGGAGATCCTAATCGAAACGATTCTTCGGTTTCGACTTGGAATCCTCTATTCGGAGCGAGAAGAGCGGCAGGCGGTTCGATTCCTTGGTCGGGAGCTAATCTTTCCGGTGTCGTTTTCTGGCAGAACGTAAAAGATTATTCGATAAATATTAAATATGATTTCGGAAAATTGGGAACGTTCACCTTTGTATCTCATCTTTATTATAAAGCGAAACTTCAAGACGGTTACTATAATAATAACGGATATGTCTCGGGAAGTACGGAAGATTCGTCCAACCAAAACTCGAATAATGCCAGCGCTACTCACTTAGGAAAAAAAATAGCATCTGAAATCGATCTGATTTATCAGGTAACTCCGTACGAAAATCTTTCGGTCTGGACCGGAATCGCTTTCTTGCATGCAGGGGATGCGATTACGAATGCGAAAGTCAATCCTTTGAATTCAAACCCGGCATTGCAATACACGAATCAACCCAATTCGACGTATTTCTTTTTACAAACAGTCTTCGCAATTTAAACATAGAGGCCACAAATGAAGTTTATTAAACGAATAACAATCTTTTGCATATTGTTGCTATCGTTTTCCGTTCAGGCGGAAAAAATCACGGTCGCCGCCGCATCCGATCTCAAGTTTGCGATGGATGAGATCGTTACGGCCTTTAAAAAAGCCAATCTTGGAAGCGAAGTGGACGTTGTTTACGGCTCATCGGGCAAGTTTCAGACACAAATTCGAGAAGGCGCGCCCTTTGACATTTACTTTTCGGCGGATATCAATTACCCTCGAGAATTAGAGAAAAACGGTTTTGCTTCTTCCGAAGTAGTCCCTTACGCGATCGGCCGTATTGTACTTTGGAGCGCCAATCAAGATGCTTCGAAAATGACTTTGAACAATCTTCTCGACCCGAAAATCACGCGGATAGCCATAGCCAATCCTAAACACGCGCCTTACGGCAAGCGAGCGGAAGAAGCTCTTCATTCGGCGGGCTTATGGGAAAAAGTGGAATCGAAATTGGTATTCGGAGAGAATATCGCACAAACCGCGCAGTTCGTTCAAACCGGGAATGCGCAAGTGGGAATTATCGCTTTATCGTTAGCAATCAGTCCTGAACTATCAGGCAAAGGCGGATACTTTTTAATACCGAACAACCTCCACCAACCCTTAGAGCAAGGGTTTATAATTACGAAACGAGCGTCTAAGAATCCGCTGGCAAAGAAATTTGCAGAATATGTAATGGAAAAATTCGCGCGGAGCGTAATGGCGAAATACGGTTTTGCACTCCCTAACGAAGCCTCCGATAAATGAATTTTCAGTAAATCTATGAGTCGAGCTCCTGAATGATAGTTATGTGTTTTGTTTTTTTCCACACTACCCTATGCGCCGTCCGTCATTTTTCGGAAATAATTTTTGAATTACCGATAGATGGCAGATAATGATTTCCCTTTCTGACAGCGATCTTCAGGCCATTTGGTTAACGGTAAAACTCGCTAGCGTAGTTACGATAATTCTTCTTTTTATAGGAACACCTTTGGCTTGGTGGATAGCCAGGACAAAGTCTTCCTGGAAGGGACCGATAGGAGCGGTCGTATCGTTGCCCTTGGTACTGCCTCCTTCTGTTCTAGGATTCTATTTATTATATGCAATGGGGCCAAACGGTCCGATCGGTTATCTCACTAATCAGCTTGGTCTCGGAGAATTGCCGTTTACTTTTTGGGGGCTTGTGATCGCCTCCGTCTTCTATTCGCTTCCGTTTATGGTTCAACCTTTACAGACGGCCTTCGAAGCAATCGGCGATCGTCCTCTGGAAGTTGCCGCTACGCTGCGCGCCTCCCCTTTGGATGCTTTTTTGACGGTCGCAGTACCCTTGACTTTTCCGGGGTTTATGAATGCTTGCATACTATCCTTTGCGCACACTGTCGGTGAATTCGGTGTGGTCTTAATGATAGGCGGAAATCTTCCGGGCATTACAAGGGTGGCTTCCGTTCAAATTTACGACTATGTTGAAGCGTTAGAATATCTTCAGGCACGTAGATTGGCGGTAATATTATTGGTATTTTCATTTTTCGCATTGTTGGCTCTCTATATCTTGCAGCCGAATTCCCGAAAGAGAGTATAATGTGAATGAAATCGTAATTCGCCTACTTCTCGATCGTGAACGATTTACGCTGGACGTAGATCTTAATTTACCTGAGCGAGGAGTCACAGGTCTTTTCGGTTCTTCCGGTTCCGGAAAGACGACATTACTCAGATGTATTGCAGGGTTAGAGAATTCGACACGAGGGTTCTTGAGCGTCGGTGGAACGATCTGGCAGGACGATAATTACTCATTACCGACCTACAAACGTCAACTCGGCTACGTATTCCAAGAACCCAGTTTATTCCCGCACCTATCAGTATCAGGCAATTTATCATACGGATTAAAACGAACCAAAGGCGATAGACAAATTAATCTGAATCAGACTATCGAGTTATTAGGAATCGAACATCTTCTGGAAAGAAAAACGGATAATCTGTCGGGTGGAGAACGCCAACGAGTTGCGATAGCACGAGCCCTAGTCACGAACCCCCGACTGCTGCTTATGGATGAGCCGATGGCTTCCTTGGACAAAAAAAGGAAACAGGAGATTTTACCGTATTTAGAAAGATTGAATAGAGAATTGAAAATTCCGGTCCTATACGTCAGTCATTCACTGGATGAGATCGCAAGGTTGGCGGATCATATTGTCGTAATGGAGGACGGCAAAGTGTTGGCAACCGGACCGGTTTCTGCAACTCTCGCGAGGGCCGACCTCGCTCATCGCCTTAGCGAAAATATAGGAGTAATCATAGATGCGACGATCGGGGAAATTGACGTAGACTGGCATTTGGCCCGATTGGATTTCGCTGACGGAAATCTTTGGATACTAGATCGCGAATTTCGCGTAGGTTCTCGAATGAAAGTAAGAGTATTTGCGCGAGATATAAGCATTTTTCGGGAAGATTCGAAAGAAATTAATACTCGTAATATTCTAAATGGAAAAGTCGAGGCGATTGCGGAAAGCGATCACCCGGGCTTATTACTTATACATCTTCGCGTGGGACAGGCGATCTTTATCGCCAATATCACTAAACTAGAATCGAAGAAAGTGGATATCGCAGTCGGGAAACGGATCCCGTTTCGGGTAAATACCGTGACTAACTTAATGGATCTCTGACGTATTAGTGCGAGAATGGTATATAGAATTTTAATATTTTTTAATATTTCGTTGTACGTTTAAAATCATTTTGTCTCTCCTTAGAATGAATCATTAATCGACAAAAATCGACTTATGACTCGTTCTAAGGTCTGTGGTCTAAAACTTCAGCTACATATCGAAACGCTTAAGAGCACTACTGCGACCAAGGGCGGCAAGCCCTGAATGATTGCTGCTCTTGCCATCGAAGGTTTGGATATCAAAAGCACCATGCCTGCGCCGAAGACGGAAAGACAAGAGAACAGCATGATTGCAGGAGCAAAGCTAGCATGGTGCTGGAAAAAAATCGCACCGTAAAGTACCCCGATTGCGAGAAATAAATTATAATAACCTTGGTTTAGGAAAATACTTTTCATCATCTCCGCTGTCTTTATATCCGATACACCGAAGCGTCTATGAATTGCCGGGCGCATCCAGAGAACGCTTTCCATCAGAAAAATCCACACATGAAGTGCGCCGACGATTCCGGCAATAATCCTTGCGGCTATTATCATTTCATTATCTCCTTGAGACCTTAAATTAGTTCCGTGAGTTTAGCGGACATACACTCTTTTGTAAAGGTCTAGGTCCGCCAATTTTCGACGTGATTACGCCATATTTTTCATTGTAAAAAATATCTTTTCGTTGTGATTGGGCCATACTATAGGCTAAATGCTAATATGGACGTGATTATCCTACTCATTCCGGACTCACCCGCTTCGGTTATTACCGGGTTATTCGAGTTCTTTGAATTTGCCGGTATCGACATGGAGAATCGACGTAAACCGAGGATTTGCAGGGTAAGAACCGCGGCCATGCAATCGGAACCGGTTCAGCTTCATGGTAGTGTTCAGATCAAACCGGATTTGATCGGAAGATGTGAAAAAGTCGATTTGGTTATTATTCCTGCAATTGGGCCGAACGTTATAAATGTTAAGCGAAGATGCAGACTAGAGATTGAATGGATTAAAGAAATGGCCTCGAGAGAGAACCGTATTGCGAGCGTTTGTTCGGGAGCCTTCGTACTAGCCTCGACCGGGTTGCTCGACGGACTCAGAGCGACTACTCATTGGGTGTTTGCTCCCCTTTTTCGACGAATGTTTCCGTCAGTACACCTGGATGTGGATAGATTGGTCGTAGATCAAGGTCACTTTCTAACTTCGGGAGGAAGTAACGCTTTCTACGATCTAGGTCTCCACGTGTTAGAACAGTCGCTTGGAAGAGATACAGCGCTTAAATGTGCAAGGCATTTCTTGCTCGACTCCGATAGAATTTCCCAAACACCTTTCATGGTATTTGCGGCTCAAAAGCATCACGACGACTCGTCTGTCGCCGAAGCGCAAACAATCTTAGAAACCGAATTCGCATCTTCGATTTCGATGGAGACTTTGGCACGCAGAGTCGGTTTGAGTCCTAGAACTCTGAAGCGAAGATTCAAACAAGCGACCGGAGACTCGCTATCTACGTATTTGCAACGTCTACGCATCGAATGGGCAAGACGTCGTCTCGAAGAGACCGGCGATTCGATCGAGGAAATTAGTTATGCTGTGGGTTATGAGAATGTCGGTTTTTTTCGCCTGCTATTTAAGCGATACACCGGGAGCACACCGCTCGAACATCGGCGAAAGCATTCTCTCAAGATTTTTCCGGCGAATGTCCCTCGATCCTATTAATTCTTACATTACTTGCTTCCAGTAGGCTTTGGGACGTATCGATTGGAAAATATTCGGAATTTGATATACATTAATATTTAATTATTCTAATTTTCCGATTTGTTGATGATTATCACCCTTCAGGTTTCGGCTATCTTTTGCAATTTTTATTGATGAGTTATGTAATTAGTTGGTAATTTGTGTCTTATGTATTAATTAAGAGCGCAAGCCGATATGACTCGATTTCAAGTTAGAGTAAACAACTGGTTTTTCCGAAAGACGGATTATAAGGCTGCGAAAGTTATTTTATGAAAGAACAGGAACTAAAAACGGAAGCCAAAAAGAAAATCGCAATTGCCATTTGTATTTTACTAGAAAGAAGCATCAGATATAAATTCGAATGGCATGAATCCATCCCTGACTGGTGGAACATTTCGGAGCCGGATTGGATTGAATATTACCGATTCGAATATAACGAAACGGAGAAGCTTCGAGTTTGTGAAGCTTTCGATTCGCGGTTGGAAGCGCTTGTATGTTTTATGAATTATACGAACGAATTGTTGGTTGATCCGATCGACAGCATTATCGACGAAATTTATGCTGAAAGAAATAAGGTAGTCCGTCAATCCAGCTACTCCGGTATCCGCAATAAGCTTCTGCTCGCATCGTAATTCTTACAAATCATTTTCCATACAGCGACGCCAGTTTTGCTGCCTGAGTATTTAAATAGTTCCGCTCCGGAACGCTTGTAGTACGTCCTGCTGCCGCGAGATAATATTCAATTGCCGCCTGGTGGTTTCCCGCCATCTTGTGCAAATGTCCACGAACCGCATCTAGTCTGTAGTGCCCGGCAAGTCGCTTATCGCCGTCTAAAGTCGCCAATAATTCGAGACCGATATTCGGCCCTTGGACCATTGCCGCCGCGATCGCATGATTGAGGGTAACCATGGGATTATCGGACATACGCTTAAGTAAGCCGTAAAGAGCTAAGATTTGTTGCCAATCGGTATCTTCCGAGCGTCCAGCTTCGTCGTGGACGGCTGCGATAGCCGCCTGAAGTTGATAGGCTCCGATCGAGCCGCGGGAAAGCGTGTCGCTTATCAGCGCGATTCCTTCCGTGATTGCTTCTCGATCCCATAAAGTTCGATTCTGTCCGGCAAGTGGAATCAACTCACCTGCCGGACCGGTGCGAGCGGGACGTCGGGCATCGGTTAAGAGCATCAATGCAAGAAGGCCTGCGACCTCGCCGTCGTTCGGTAGAAGATTATGAACGGCCCGTGTAAGTCGTATCGCTTCGTTCGAGAGATCGCATCGCTGCAAGGTGGAGCCGATACTGCTAGCATAGCCTTCATTAAAGATTAAGTATAGAACGTGCAAAACGGAATCCAAACGTTCCGATCTTTCCTGATCCGTAGGCAAATCGAATCGAATACCCGAGTCTTTAATCCGCTTCTTGGCCCGACTAATTCGCTGAGCCATTGTCGCCTCCGGAACCAGAAACGCATTAGCGATTTCTGCGGTCGTTAGACCGCCGACGGCACGTAAAGTAAGAGCGATAGCGGAGGATGGATTGAGTGTCGGATGACAGCACATAAACAATAATATCAATGTGTCGTCTTGGCCTCTAACGTCCGACGACTCCTGGAATTCTATCGTCGATTCTTCGAAAGGTTCTTCCAAAACCCAAGCTTCTTCTCGTCTCCTTCGCGCAAGTTCGCTTCGTATATGATCGATCATTCGGCGGGAAGCGACTTGGATCAACCATCCGCGCGGATTTTTCGGCGTTCCTTCCAAAGGCCATTGTATAGCCGCGGCCAATAAAGCCTCCTGGACCGCGTCTTCAGCGGAGGAAAAATCCCCGAATCGTCGGATCACTGCGCCCAGAACCTGGGGCGCAAGTTCTCCGAGCAAATTGTCAGGGGTAGAATGGTGGGATTCTTTCCTCATTCGTTATCGTACTCTTTTTAAAAAATCCTCGAGTCTTCTTTCATATCCGGTCGCGTCGACATCCCATATCGCACCGTGACTTCCGATTTCCGGAAACCAAAGCGTCTTGGGTCCTGCATACAGTTCGGCAAGTTCTTGAGTATGTCTAAAGGGATTCACTATATCAGCTTTGCTTTGAATAAAGTAAATCGGTATCGATTTTACGAGGCGAATGGAATTCGCGGGACTCAGTAATCCGTCGAATTTCCCGCGTAGCATCGTAAGTTGGACGAGAAGATTCTTGAACCAATTCGGAAGAAATTTTGGTGCTGCCGGGGATTCGATAATCAACCTTTGAAAATTGAAGATCGGATTCTCGGCAATCACTGCGGAGAGTTTGTGCATATCAGGCATAGCGATCAGAATCGATGCGGCTCCTACCGATGAACCCATCGCATAAACTTTCGAGTATCTATCTGCGAGGTAACGATAGCCCCCGAGTACATCTCTCGATTCCCGATGCCCGTATGTCAAACCGGGTACAGGACATTGTGCCTCACCGTGACAAGAGAGATCAAACGTAAGAACGTCGAATTTACGGTTTAAAAAAAACCGAATATATTTTGTTACTTCCCGTCTGTCGCCGCCGCCGCCGTGAACTAATAAGATACTAGCATTCGCGGGAGCCATTCCATTTTCCGCCGCTACGATTAGCCAACCCGGTAATTCGTAACCGTTAACCGATCCGATTTTGACTTCGCTAAATTTGAACTCACGCGATTTTCGAAGGTTACCGCATTCTCTTCCCCAGTATTTTGCGGTTTCTTCCTTACAGACGGACAAATCCTTAGTTACTCCTCTCCAAACCGGAAAAAGCAGTTGATTACTCGCGTCCCAAAGACCGCTTACCGGCAAAGCAAGTACTAGGATCAACAAAATGGCGGGTATCCATACTTTCTTGCGGTTCATAAGTATAAATTTGAATGATGAGTTTCCATTTTTCATGTATCGAGATCTCCTCAAATTACCTTAAAGATCGCCGTTCGGAACATTCATAACTGCGCGCACTTCGATAGGAATATTCGCAGGAACTCCGCCTTTTCCCGGCATCGCCGAAGCGCTTGCTGCAATTTCATATGCGCGTTCCGGACTATCGACATCGACGATCCAATAGCCCGCTAGAAACTCTTTCGATTCCGGGAATGGCCCGTCCGTGATTGCGGGTGTTCCATCCTTTTTTGCCCGTATAATTTTTATTTCTTCCGGACCCACTAATGCCTCTACGCTTACCAATTCTCCCGAATTGCGGAGGTCGGTATTGAAACGGTGCAGAAAATCGATATTTCTCTTAACATCTTCCGGTGGCCAAGTGCCCAAATTGCTTGTTTTCCAGTCTATAACCGGGAATTGCATCATTAGTATGTACTTCATCCGTTTACTCCTTTAGTTAGCGCCTTTTAATTCCGCGCTTTCATTGATAGTCGTAGCGATTCCGAAGGTCTCGACATTTCTAATAGAATTTTGCGGCGATTGTAGAGGAATTTTCGCCAAATTAGAACGGTTCGAAAAACGCTTATAGCGGCCTATTGTTCTGCTTAATGGCAGACCGTCGCATCGATGCGAGGGTGAACCAACTCTAAAATATAGGGGTATTCCCAAGATTTCTTCTCAATTTTTTCTTCCTCAACTGTTAATTATCCTGAATCGTTCGGCTAGGTAACTTATCGTGTTGTTATTATGTGAAAAGAAAAAAGGATCGTCCGGTTTCCGTATCGAGCTGTACTTTCAGCGCCGCTTAGTCGTACTCCTTTTGCTTGTCTTTGCATTTCTTTTTTACGGGTGTAATAAAGCTCTACCTTTGAGCATCGATATGAGCCATGGAGCGGGATTTTTGCTCTCCCTCATTCTTGAGAATCGCCCTGCTTCTTCCTGTGTTCCCCCGACCGCATTGACCTTAGGAGAAAGCGCCACAGTAGTGTTGGGTCAGTCCGATTACGTAAGTACGTCGTTCGGTTCGGCATCGAACCGAATGCATAATCCTCAAGGGATCGCCATCGATTCTAACGGAGGAATTTGGGTTGCAGATAGCGCAAATAATAGGGTCCTGCATTTTCCATCTTCGATCGCGTCCGGAGGAAATCCGGATATCATATTGGGCGGTACTTCGGGTACTGGATTAAATCAGTTTACCAGTCCTGGAGGAATTGCCCTTGATTTATCGGGAGGCTTATGGGTTACGGATGGGTCAAACCAACGGGTTTTACACTTCCCAAGCGGGGTCACCACAGGCGGCAGCGCAAATATCGTAATTGGAGTCACGGGTTCGCCAGGAACGACGAATTCATTACTAAACAATCCATCCGGAGTGGCGGTTGACGCGTCGGGCGGGCTTTGGGTAGTCGATTACGCAAACTTTAGGGCTTTGCACTTTTCCGCCCCATTAACTAGCGGAATGGCAGCTGATCGCGTTCTCGGACAGCCGAATTTTACGATTTCTTCGGTAGGTAGCCCTCCTAATGCCGTCAATTTGGGCGGCCCCTCCTCGATCAAAGTTGATTCCAGTGGAGGAGTTTGGATTTCAGATACCGGAAATTCTCGTATTTTACATTACTCCGCCCCCATTACCAACGCAATGAGTGCGGACTTAGTGATTGGCTCGACAAATTTTACAAGTACGCTCAATGGAGTCACATCCGCGAACGCCCTTTGGGCTCCGAGCGGAGTCTCGCTAGATTCGAAAGGAGGAATGTGGGTAAGTGACAGTCAGTTCCGACGAGTCACGCACTACTCTCTTCCGTTTTCAAACGGAATGAATGCGGATAATGTTTTGGGTGAACCGGATTACGTTTCCTTCAATTCCAGTCTCACGGTCTCCGCATCGAAGGTGGGAAATCCTTTCGATTTAACCGTCACTCCCTGCGGACAGCTTTGGGTGACCGATTACACCTTTAACAGGGTACTTTTTTATCCGTAATTCGAGAATTAACGCTCTACTATTTTTCAACTTCTTAGGATAATAGTTAGCATATAATAATATAGTGGAATACCAACGATAATATTGATCGGGAAAACTACGGACAAAGCTACGGTCAGATAAATACTCGGATTGGCTTCGGGGATAGAATCTTTCATCGCCGCCGGGACCGCGATATAGGAAGCGGACGCGCAAAGTATGAGGAACATTAATCCGTCTCCAATCGGCATACCTATTATTTTTACCAAAATCGATCCCAATATAACGTTAATCGCCATGATAGAGAGAGTTGCAACTATCAAAAATAGGCCAACCTTCCGTATTTCTTTAAATCGCTTTGCCGCCGAAATTCCCATATCCAAAAGGAATAATGTTAGAATTCCTTGAAATAAATTTTCGGAAAAGGGGGATTCTTTCTTCCACCCGGATTCTCCGGTAAAGTAACCTACAAAAAGCGAGCCCAATAATAGATATATGGAATAACCGAAGAAGGCTTCGTGTAAAAGAATTTTCCAGGAAAAAGCCGCCTCCCCAGTCCTTGCTTTCCTTGATCGATTCATCCTGTCTAGCAGAACGGCAACGATAATTGCGGGGGATTCCATCAATGCCATTCCCGCCACAATGAATCCGCCGTATTCTTGCCCAATATTATGTAAAAAGGCGCCGGCAGTTACGAATGTTACAGCGCTAATCGAGCCGAACGAGCCGGCTAACGCCGCCGCGTTTGGGGGGTCTAATTTAATTTTTAAGATATAGTACGCATAAACTGGAATTACGGTGGCCATGAGTCCGCAAGCTAAAAGAACATAAAGATGTTCGTCGGTAAACGGTGTTTTAAACAATTCATGTCCTCCCTTGAATCCGATTGCGAACATTAGATAGATCGAAAAGAACTTCCCTATCTGATCGGGAATAGTCAGGTCGGATTTAAAAAGAACCGCCCCCATCCCTAAAAAGAAGAAAAGAACAGGCGGATTTAGCACGTTCTCGGCAATGGCATGAATATCCATGAAATCTCCCGGAGATTCCGCGCTGTAAAGCATTCGATAGTATTGAACTGCCAGCGAGTATTCTCGACCTTAATTAATCGGAAACAATTGCAAAATTGAAATCAGAAATTTTCAAAATATATAAAATTATAGAATCATTGCTTTAAAAAAATGCATATATAATCAAATATTTATATGCAATATTCTCCGGTAATTTTCTTTTCGTCCCTTTTCGGTTCTTAATCGTAGACTCTAAGAGTGCCGATATTGTGGAAATCTTTCGACAGGGGACCTTTTTCCGGTCGGAAATCGAGACTCCATTTAGGTAAACGAACGTTATGTTTTACTACCCGAAGGTTACTTAAATTTTGAATCACCCAAAAATTCCTCCGCTTCCCGCGCTTGAAAATAAATTATTACAAAGAATAATAAATTAATTAATAATTAACTATATAATATTTTAATTGATAGTTTTAATTTAGTCATTTAATCTAAAGCCTAAATATTTTGCTAAAATTTCAGCAATAAGACTGAGATGTAAGTATTCTCGTTCGGTTGGGGGCTTGTGGATATATGGATACTTCAGAATTATTTAAAACAATGCCTGACGCGATCATTGTAACCGACGTAAACGGAAAGGTTTTGGATTGGAATTTAGCGGCGGAGACGATATTCGATTATTCGCAAGAGGAGGCAATAGGCCAATCGGTAATCGATCTTATTTTTCCGACCGATCTCAGGGGAGAACAGGAGAAAATTCAACACGAAGCGTTGGCTTGCGGTCTTGTGGTATATGAATCCGTTCGAAAGAGGAAGGACGGATCACTGGTCCACGTGAGTGCATCCACCAAGAGTATATTTGACGATAATAATAAACTAATATGTTTTCTTTCGGCAAAAAAGGACGTAACAAGTTTGAAGGTGCTCCGAGACGCAAAATTAGTCGAGGCAAAGTACAGCCACTTTCTTGAATTGACGCCCGACGCGATAGTAATGGTAAACGTAACGGGGCGAATCGTACTTGTGAATGCTCAGGCTGAACGAACATTCGGCTACAAAACAACAGAATTGATAGGCCAGCCAATCGAGATTCTTCTTCCGGAAAGGTTCAGAAAAGATCATTTAAATCATCGTGCCGGCTTTTTTGCTCAGCCCAGAAACAGAACGATGGGTGCTGGTTTAGAATTATACGGCCTTCGCAAGTCAGGCGAAGAATTTCCGGTTGAGATCAGCATTAGCCCCATAGAGACGGACGAGGGTATGATGGTTATGAGTGCCATTCGCGATATAACGGATCGAAAAAAGGCGGAGCAAAAATTTCGAGGTCTTCTAGAATCCGCTCCGGATGCGATGGTCATAGTCGGAAAGGACGGCAGGATAATCTTAGTTAATTCTCAAACTGAAAAAATATTCGGATACAAACGTGAAGAACTTTTAGGAGAAGAGGTTGAAATTCTAGTCCCGGACCGCTTTCACGCAAATCATCGGATCTATCGAAACGGTTTTTTTAGCTTCCCGATTGCGAGGTCTATGGGCGCCGAGCAGGAACTATTTGCGAGACGTAAAGATGGCACGGAATTTCCAGTCGAGATCAGTCTTAGTCCGCTTGAAACCGAGGAAGGAACCCTCGTAACGGGAGCTATCCGCGATATCACGGATAGGAAAAAGGCAGAACAGAAATTTAAAGATCTATTGGAAAGTGCGCCTGACGCGATGGTGATAGTGGATCGTACAGGAAGTATCGTATTAGTTAATTCGCAAGCGTTAAAATTGTTCGGCTGGGGAAGAGACGAACTATTGGGACAACAGATAGAAATATTAATCCCAACGAAATTTCGGGACGTGCATCCCGGACACCGAACCGATTTTTTTGCGAACCCGAAAGTTAGAGCCATGGGAGCCAATCTGGAACTATTGGGAATCCGTAAAAATGGTACGGAATTCCCCGTAGAGATCAGTCTTAGTCCGCTTGAAACCGAGGAGGGGCTATTCGTTTCCAGTGCGATTCGGGATGTAACGGAACGAAAACGATTCGAACTAAAACTTCAAGAGGCAAGTCGTCTGAAAAGCGAATTTCTCGCTAGCATGTCACATGAGTTACGCACGCCGTTAAATGCAATCATCGGTTTTTCCGAATTCCTTTTAGATGAGAAGCCGGGAAAATTAAACGGCGAACAAAAGGAATATCTTGAAGATGTGCTGCAAAGCGGAAGACATTTGTTGAATCTGATAAACGATGTACTCGATTTGTCGAAGGTCGAAGCCGGAAAAATGGAACTTTTTCCGGAAACATTCTCGGTTGCAAATGCGATAGAAGACGCCATTGCGATCGTTTCGACTCTTGCTCACGAAAAGCAAATAGATATCAGCAAAGTTGTTTCAAAGGGAAATAACGATGTTACTCTCGATCACCAAAGATTTAAACAAATTCTATTCAATCTACTCTCTAATGCTGTGAAGTTTACGCAAGAAAAGGGAAAGGTGGAAATTTATTCATCCTTCGATAATCTCGATCGATTGGAAATTCAAGTGAGGGATACGGGAATAGGAATCAAAGAGGAGGATTTAGGTCGTTTGTTTAAGGAGTTCCAACAATTGGATTCCGGAACGAATCGCCAGTATCAAGGTACGGGGCTCGGACTCGCGCTAACAAAAAGATTTGTCGAGCTACTTCAAGGATCCATTGAAATAGAAAGCGAATTTGGAAAAGGCTCCACATTTACGATTAACTTACCTAGAATACTTGATACGAGCCATGCCTTATGAACGTTAAAGTCCTAATTGTCGATGATAATCCGATCAATTTAAAACTAGCTTGTAATGTATTAAGAACGGCCGGATTCGAAATCATAACCGCAATCGACGCTGAAGATACGTTGCATAATTTAGAAAAGATTACGCCGGATATCATATTAATGGATATCGAATTACCCGGCATGGACGGCCTTACTCTTACGAAATTGCTTAAAGAAAATGACAAAACTAAACATATCCCGGTGGTAGCTCTTACTTCGTACGCTATGAAAGGGGATCAGGAGAAGGCGTTCCAGTCGGGCTGCATTGGATACATTACTAAACCGATAGATACAAGAATCTTTCCTTCTCAGGTGACCGGATTTTTAGGAAATGTTCGCTATGATTGATGATATACTTACTCCATTAATATTGCATGCCTCGATGTGTTTATGAATATTCTGATCGTTGAAGATGACCTTGTACAAATGAAGTTAGCTCATGTCGTACTTTCGTACGCAGGATATAATGTTTCGAAAGCTCATGGAGCCGAAGAAGCCTGGGAGACGATAAAAACGAACCGTCCCACGATTATACTTTTAGATCTTTCGCTGCCGGGAATCGACGGATTCGCTTTGGCTCGGAAGATTAGAAACGACCGAAACGTTTGCGAGATTCCGATCATAGCAATCACATCCTATCCCGACCGGTACACTCGTTTTGAGGCGTTGGAAGCCGGCTGCTCGGCATACATGGTTAAGCCCATCGATACTAGATTTCTATCTAAGGCGATCGAAGATACGAAACGCGATTTTAAGACAATTTATAAGAAAAATTTAATAGATCCTCTTTCCGAGACGGAGTTCTAACTATGAACGTGCTCGAGGAACCGATTTCAATACTGATAGTCGACGATCAACCTACGAATCTTAAACTACTGAGAGTTCGTTTACAAGGAGACGGCTACATAGTGTATGAAGCTTCGGACGGGGTAAAAGCATTATCCGTTTTGGAGAATCATAAAGTAGAGGCCATAATATCCGATATCCTTATGCCTAATATGGACGGTTATGAATTTTGCGCGAATATAAGAAGGAATAAAAAATATGATTCCGTTGCTTTCATTTTCTATACCGCCACTTACACCTCCGCCGGTGATGAAGAGTTCGCTTTAAAACTCGGAGCGGATCGGTTTTTCAAGAAGCCCTCTCCGGTCCAGACAATACTAGATTCGATTCATTCGATCCGCGAAAATGCGAAAGATCGAATTTTGTCCCCCATCAATTATTCGAACGAGACGATACTTCGCGAATATAGTCATAGTCTTGTGGAGAAACTTGAAGAACAAAATATGAGGCTCATAGAGCAGAATAACAAACTAAACTTTGAAATGCAGGAGCGAAAAAAAGCCGAAGATGAGTCGATCCGACAAAAATATTTCTTTAAACTCCTTTTTGACGTATCTCCAATCGGTTTAGCGATATTAGATACGGAGAACCGTCTTATCACGGCGAACAAAACTTTCCAGGAAATGTTTCAGTTCACGGAAGAGAGTTTAAAAGGAAAGGATTTATGCGATTATATAGTGCCTGCATCCAGTTTAAACGAGGCAAAATTGCTGATGCAAAAAGCGCCGAGCGGAGCTATTTTAAACCAAGAAGTCGTTTTAAAACGGCACGACGAGCGTATACTTCAAGTTACGTTGCATATTTTCCCTTTCATCGTCGATTCGCAAACGACCGCGATTTGCGAAATTTTCATCGATAGAACGAAAGAGCGTTCGCTCGAAAAGCAACTTAGAGAAGCTCAAAAAATGGAGACTTTGGGAAATTTCTCGAGCGGCATTGCCCACGACTTTAACAATATTTTATCTATTATTTCTGGCCACGCATTTCTTTTACAGTCCAAACGGGAGGACCAAAAACAAATTGAGCGTTGCAGCGACGCTATTCAAAAAGGCTGCGAGAGAGGAGCGGGGATCGTAAGGCAATTACTTACTTTTTCCAGAAAGACGGATACTGTATTCGGATTTACGAATATAAATACGATTGCCGAAGAGATCAGAACATTTCTTGTCGAAACGATTCCTAAAACGATACGCCTTAATTTTCAATTGGAAAAGAATCTTCCTGCGATAAAATGCGATGCAACTCAAATCCATCAATTATTGCTCAATCTTTCGATCAATGCAAGAGACGCGATGCCTGACGGCGGTACCCTTACGATTACCACCCAGATTATTGAGCAACCGGATCCGAACGCAATGAACCCGAAATTGAAATATAACCGCTACGTTACGATTCGAGTTTCGGATACAGGAATCGGCATGGACGAAAGAACGAAGGAAAGAGTTTTTGAACCTTTTTTTACCACGAAGCAAGCTTACAAGGGAACGGGCTTAGGTCTTTCGGTCGTTTACGGAATTGTAGAAAATCATGAAGGTTTGATCGAAATAGATAGCACGTTATCGGTCGGAACTACATTTTCGATCTTTTTGCCGGTAAAGAAAAATGTACCGGAACTTATCGTGCCCGTCTTAAAAGAAGGAAGCCCTAGTTTACATAAGCGTAAAGGATTTATATTATTCATCGAAGACGAGGAAATGTTAAGAAGTTTAATATACGATTATTTGACCCCCAAGGGTTACCAAATATTATTGGCCCGCGACGGGGAAGAGGGATTGGATATTTATAGAAAATATCAAACTGAAATATCGATCGTTATTTCGGATCTCGGATTACCATATTTAGGTGGCGAAGAGGTCGTTCGTAAAATTTTGTCCATCGGTCACGACGTAAAACTTGTTGTTGCAAGCGGATTCATCGGTTTGGAAGTTAAAGAACGGATATTACGCGATGGGCCAGTCGAGTTTATTCAAAAACCGTATAGACTTACGGAATTATTAGAGTTGATCGAACAGGAAATTCAAGTGAAGTGAAGATTCCTCCGTGCAATTGATATAAACAATTGCACGGAGATTTATTTAACCCTCGATCGGAATCCAAATCTCGAGACCGCCTAATCCCGTCTTCGGATTAAATTCGAGGCCATAGCGCTCAAAGTTCGGACCTTCGACCGCCTTTACTCCCGATTCAGGAAGTAATTTGTTCCATATCGCTACAAAACTTGCGCGTATTCCCGCAATATGATCTTTATGAATGAACACCGCATATCTTTGAGCGGGTATGCGAAGAGTATTTAATCCTTTCGGAATATTAGAAAGATCGTTAACTTCGACTCCGCTCATATGCTCGAAGTTTCCGTCTTTATCGAAGTTGAAATTAATGCCGTATGCGGCATCTCCGACCTGACCCGGAATATTGCCTAGGTACGGAGCGAAACGTTGCCACTGGTCGGGAATTCCTCCAGGGGATTGACAGTCATAGCGTTCTACGAGACCGGCAAAAATTCTCGGTTTAAGCGTCTCGAATCTAGGCGAGTCCATGTTTGTAATTGGGACGGCATTCATTGTTATAGGCTCCACTAAAGTAATATTGTTCAGGTGACCCTGAGCTCGAATCTGCTCCGGTGTCAGGGCGAACTGATCACGGAACGCACGAGTAAAAGCCTCGTGGGAGCCGTAACCGACTTCGAGCGCTAGAGAAAGGATATCCGTATTTCCTAACGCAAGCTGTCTCGCTGCTTCGCTTAATCTGCGAGCCCGAACATATCGCATTAACGAGACACCCATGGTTGCCGCAAAAGTGCGGGTTAGGTGAAATGGAGAGACTCCGCACACATCGGCTATTTCTTCCAGAGAAATAGTATCCCGTTTGTGGCTTTCGACAAACCAGAGCGCCTTTTGGACAAAATCCATGATAGTCTCGTTTTTTGCTTAATATGGATAATACGCGAGGCGCCGCTTGCCTGCTTGATAGTTCTTGCTATCTTTAAAAAAAAGACGAAAAAGAGTCAAATAAATTCCCTTACATTTGATTTACTTTCGAATTCGGTTAATCGAATCGGTATTTTATTCCGCGAAAATATTCGGTTCGAGTGAACGAATTCGTATATATGAAAAGAACCTAGATCCGTAAAAATTATCGCGATTATCTTTGATTCGCGACGACTTACATTAAACTAAATTTAATGAAATGTTTATTTTAATCTAGATTTGAAAATTCCGCAATTTTTCGACCGATAAATATCCTTTCCACTCGGTTTTGTGTTAGGTTCAATGCTAAGAGATATTCCTCTTTTGCCTTCTTTTTATCGCTGGTTCGAGTCAGCATATCGGCACGGGCTAAATGATATGGCGCGAATAAGTTTAACTCTTCCTCTAACGTTTCTAATAAAAGAAGTCCCTCGATCGGATCGCCTGCCATCGATATTGAGACGGCGTAATTCAAGCGAACGATTGCAGTATCGTTAAAGAGAAGAAGTTGATTATAGAGTTCGGAAATTCGTTTCCAATTTGTTGATTCGGCATCGGGAGCGCTTACATGAAGTGCATTGATTGCTGCCTGAAGTTGATACGGCCCTAAGCAGTTTAAATGCAATGCAGTATCCAGTAAGGCTAATCCTTCCTGGATTTCCGCTTTCTCCCAAAGCGAGCGTTTTTGATCGCTGAGTACGATCAACTCCCCGTCCTCTCCGACTCTGGCTCTTCGTCTCGAGTAAGTTAAAAGCATCAACGATAGTAGTCCGAGAACCTCGGTGTATTGTTGGTCAGGAATATCCGTTCGAACTTCTTTCCTGCGAATCAAAAGTTCGATAATTCTGCAGAGCCTGATCGCCTCATCGCATAGCTCCCGTCGAATGAGCGAATCTCCGGAAGTCGCCGCATAGCCTTCCGTAAAAATAAGATAAAGAACTGCTAAAACCGAGTCTACTCTCTCTCCGAGTAAATGAACCGGGGGTACATAGTAAGGAATTCCCGCATCTTTAATTTTTCGCTTAGCGCGCACCAGCCTCTGTGCCATAGTCGTTATCGGGATAAGAAAGGCGGATGCGATTTCCGCGGTGGTAAGTCCTCCTAGCGTATGAAGAGTGAGCGCGATTTGATGTTCCGTAGGTAAAGCCGGGTGGCAGCAAGTAAAGATCAGTTTTAAGCGTTCATCGGGAATTTCGGAATCATCGGTTAAGTTTTCAACTTCGAGAGTTTGAACGGAATCTACAATTTCGAGCGACAACGGATCGACTGATCTGGACCGATTTCTTCGAAGGCGATCCAAAGCTTTTCGGCGAGCAGTAGTGGTTAACCACGCTCCCGGTTTGTTAGGAACTCCCAGCCTCTCCCAATGTTCGATCGCGGCAAGAAATGCATCCTGAAGGGCTTCTTCCGCCAATTCAAAGTCTCCCAACCATCCGATGAGAGTTGCAAGAATTTGGCCGTATTCTTGCTTGTGGACTCGTTCTAAAAGCTGCCTTGTTAAATCGCTCATCGTAAAGTTTATTGGAAGCGACGGTTTAACAAATTCCGGGGAACTAACCGTCACTTCCATGAAACTACTTCGTTTATTTCACCGGGGCCATATCGAAAACAGGACGAACCTCTACTGAACCGCGGTGGGCGCCCGGACATTTGGATGCCCAGTCGATCGCTTCGTCCAAGTTATTGCATTCGATTAAATAATAACCGCCTAGTTGTTCTTTTGTCTCCGCAAACGGACCATGGGTAGTCACTTTCTTTCCGTTTTGGATTCTTACGGTTGCGGCGGAGGCGGTCGGATGTAATCTATCCCCGCCTAGCATAACCCCTGCTTTAAGCAGGGTTTCAGTGTAAACCTTATACTCCTCGGACATTTTACCCATCTCTTCCATAGGTACGCTCGCGCTGGCTTTCTCATCGATGTAGATAAGCAATTGGTATTTCATTGTTTAGCTCCTTTAAATGAAGAGGGGTTTTCCCCATCTTCTTACCTGACCGACGCAGTCGGCCAAGCCGGATCGACATTTTTCTGAAAAAAAATAAACGAATAGTTAGGCTGAAAAACCGTCAAAAATCCGAATCGGACTTAATTAATGAGGTTTTACTAATCGAATTCAATGCGGGATCGCCTGAATGATTTGCTCCAGCGTAGTATGGGAAAGAACTTCAACGACTGCTTTGTCGGCGTCTTTTAACAACGGCTTCAATATATGTTTGATATTGGAACTAACCGGACAGGCCTTTAGGATCGATCCGTCGTTTTCCTTTAAAACCGGAGACGGTTCGAGGGCTCGGTAAATATCTCCCAGAGTAACCAAGTTAGGATCGCGAGAAAGAAAAAGTCCTCCGCCCTTCCCTTCTTTCGATTCCACGATTCCGGCTGCCTTTAACGAGCGAATCAGGTTGCGTATTACGACCGGATTCGTATCGACGCTTTTTGCCACATCCTCCGAAGTAACCGGCAGAGAATCTATTCTTTGGTGATAACCGACAGTCGCAAGAGTATGGACTGCCACCGAAAATCGTTTGTTTGTAGCCATAAAACTTGGTGTCTATGCTACTCTCGGACTGAAGTCGGTCAACCGAGTTCGGACCCTCTATTAGATAAAAATTGGGAAAGAGCGGATTCGAATTTTCGCAAGGCTACATAAACTTGGAAATAATTTTCTGGGTTTCTTCCCGGATTTTCTCTCTAAGTTCTGAATTAAGCGCCGGACCCCCTAGTTTCACTTGCTTTCGATCTTCGAAATACTGTCCTGAAACTGTTTCTAGCCCGGGCGCGTCCGCCAGATATATGGAGGTTTGCGCTCCTTTTTCGGGAGTGATAAAAAAAAGATTCTTAATCCCGGAAAAAATAAACCCGAGAGGGCCTTTTAAGTCGCGGGCAAGTTCCGTGTTCACCACTCCGGGATGAAGCGCATTTGCCGTGACTTGAGTGCCTTTTAGTCGATCGGCTAAGTCTTGCACAAAGAAAATATTATAAAGTTTTGAATCGGCATATGCTCCCATCCATGCGTAAGATTTCTCCTTCGCGAGATCGTCCGGATTCGGGTTCGCATTCCTGTATAATTTGGAGCTGACCGAAATCACTCTCCCTTGGGTCGCCGCTTTTATATTCGATAAAAGCATTTCGGTTAATAATGCGTGTGATAAATGGTTTACCGCAAAATTAAGCTCATACCCGTCCTTGGAAATTTTTCTTTCCGGAGACATTAATCCGGCGTTGTTAATCAATGCGTCGATTTTAGGAATTTTTTTCCTCAAGACGGTTCCCGCACTAGCTACGTTTGATAAGGATGAAAGATCGCTAGTAACAAAATCTAGGTTTTCATTTCCAGTTTTGCTTCTAATTTCGGAAATCGTCTTTTCCGCTTTTAACGGGTTTCGAACGACCATTGTGACCGCCCATCCCCGATCGGCTAAACCGCTCACCGTTGCCTTGCCGATGCCTTCAGTTCCGCCTGTAATCACTGCATGTTTCATTTTATCTTTCCTATTTGGAGTCTCGATTCATTCTGACTTTACTTAGACTGAAGCGGGAATTGATCGTTGGACCGGGCCGAAAAAAGGGAGTTCCAGGAATTCTCCGGCAGAAAATTTCAGGAAAAAACTTTCTGCTTGGAGTTGGAGGATTGGAGGTAAATATGAAAAGAAATAGCCGATATTCGCCATAATAGAGCTAGTTCTAACGCAAAAGTTTCGGTTTTGAACTTAGGCTTTCGTTAATCAAAGTTTGCTTTTTGATCAAATTTGCGGCTAAGTTAAAATAAGAACACACGGTCCAATATAATCGCTAAACCTATGACTCTCTTTATGAGAGTTTCACAAACGATTTCGATTGTTGCAACTGGATATTAATTGCGTTTCGACAGTCGAATCATGGAACAAGAAGGAACTTAGAGAGCGCCGATCGAGATTTTTGAATTCTTCCTTCCGTACTACGGTTTACTTGGTCAAAAAATACGCACTCAAGAGTCCCCCTAACAAGAAATCACGAACAACTTTGGAATGAATAATTCGTCTCGGCTTTCCGAAACTTATTAATAAATGACTTCGCTTATAAAAGTCTTTTGAATTAAGCGGCTGTAAAGCAATTGCTACTTGGACGAACATTATAGTCGACAATAGGAACGGAGAAAAAGGGTCAAGTTCGGTTAATATTTTTAGTATACTTAACGATTATGATGATTCGGACTCTTGAGATGATGGCTAAGGTCAAGTTGGCTTGTTTTTTCGTTTAATTATCGGAAAAAGAGTTTCGGTAAAGCTAAAGGTAAGGAACACTATCCACCGACTTAAAACAGAAACTAACACCTTATTCACGGTGAGTCAGCGATCGCAAGGCAAGGCTATGGATTACGAAAAGGAAAAAAAGAAACTACTCTCCGCCAAAACACCGGAGCAATATATCGAATTTTCCATAAAATCAAAACTAGAAGGACCGAAGAAATCTAGTATTACCACAGAATGGTTGAATAAATCAGGTTATACAATAGATGACATAAAATACGCAAGAAATCGGCATCCGTTTTGGCGCGAGAAAAGAAACCAAGGATCTTATGAAAGAAACAGTCGGAGACTTGAACATCATAATTACTACAAGTCCGATGAAAAGATCATCTGGGATGAAAGTAAGTTGATTCGGTTTTACGATTTGAATCAAGAAGGACATGCCGACCATGAATTGGCTAAATTATTTAAAACCTCAATACCGGCGGTGAATCATATCAGAAGGAAATTCAGATTTGCCACCATTCTACTGGAGTTAGAAAAGAAAAAACCGACGAAGGCCGCCGTGATTAAACTGAGTAATCACTCGGAATCCGTCCTAAAACGTTTGATTAAAGAAAAAGGAAAGAAATAAATAAATTCCAACTCGCTCTTACGATTATGAGGGCGAGTTTTTTCGTTCGACGAATAGGTTTACTTGGGACTCAAGCCCAAATTTTGGTTCGGAAAATCGATCAAATCAAAATCAGTACCCTGAGCTTGATTAAGATTCGCTCGTACACCCTTGTGCGGTAAACGGTTGCGGATACAAGGTAGTCAAAAAAAATGGGCGGTGACCTTTCCTCTTTGAGAGAATATGAACCGTTTTCAACGACCTACCTTTGCCATCATCTTCGTATCCTTATTTATTTCCTCATTTACCATCGACTCTACGCCGGTTAAAAACTTTTTGAATCCGGACGCTTCTAAGGAGAAGAAGGATCAGGAAGCTGCGAAAAATAAGCCGCCTTTGCCGAAACCGCAGGTCACGGAAGCGGAACCTTCGGCAAATACTGCAAAATCTGAAAAGCCGAATCTTGAGGCAAAAACGACGGACAAGAAGGAAGAATCGGATCGCCCGGAAGAGGAAGGTTCTCCATCTACCGTAAAAAAGAAGCGAAAGGCAAAAACGCGTTCTAATAATCAAAATATAGATAAAGAGACAAAAAAAAACCAAGGTTCGAAATCTCCTAAATCGTATGAAAATGCCGTTCCTGGCGTTTCCGGATTGCCGCCAAAAGCTAACTACGATGCAAGTAAAGAAAATTCGAACGGCTCCGGACATGGGAAGGGAATTCCTGTCCTCTGTTATCACCATTTGGTTGGTAATGGGAATCCGATGGGGGGATATAATCTAGATCCTAGTTTATTAGAAGAGCAGTTCAAATATTTGAAGAATCTAGGATACCAAACGGTGAGCCTGGATCAATTTTATGCATATATTCAAGGAAAGGCCGCTGCGGATTTCCCGAAAAAGCCCATTCTATTGACCTTCGATGACGGCTCACTTACGCATAAAACCGTTCTTGTCCCCTTATTAAAAAAATACGGATTTAGAGCTTCGATATTCATCTACCCGACCGCAATTTCCAATCCAAAGTATAAATTCTATTTGAGTTGGTCCGAACTGAAGGAAGCTTTGGATAGCGGGGTCTTGGATTTAGGTTCGCATACGGTGTACCACCCGAAACTGCCTGCGATGAAACGGGCAGAGATTCGTAAGCAGTTGAAAGATTCAAAATCAATATTGGAGTCAAAAACTGGAAGAACCATTCAGGATCTTGCCTATCCATTCGGATTGTACGATGTACGAGTAATCGAAGAAGCTAAGGCTGCCGGTTATCGAATGGCATTTACCGTGAATCCGGGTAAAAACGTCGTTAATACTTACGCATACACCATTCATCGTTCCTTAATTCCTTGGGGGCAATCCCAATCAAGATTTAACTCGATTTTGAGTGCAAGCCCACCGGATAAAATCAAACTAGGAATTCTAGACGGCTCTTGGGTAAAACCTGGGGAAACGTTCAGCGTGACTGTCGAAGGATTGGATCCAAATACCGTTAAAATGCAAATTCGCGGAAAGGACGCCCTTCAATCCAGAAAATCCGGAACGGATTATCTGGTCAGAATCCCTGATTTCAAAACGAAGACGAGTTATCCTCCCTTTGTAATATCCGGAAAAACGATGGACGGTCGAAAATCCGAGACTCAATTTCTCTTCGTAAATCGGAAGGAATTTTCGAAAGATCCTGATTGACCGTCGAATTCGGTGGCTCGAGCAGGATTGCGGTTCTATATCAGGGAAAATTTTCCGATTTCGTTAATAACCAAATGGATCCGAACTCCGAAAATCTTTGACATTCTTCGCTTACGGTGGAATCTTTTCCGCTATATGCGAGAAGGCTTTAAACGATCAAAGATACGAAGTAAAACGTTTGTCCTAATTTTACTGGTTCTCGCATCTTCTATTCTCTTCTTTGCGACCGAAAAAAAGGCGGAGTCGGGAAAAAGTCCGTCCGAAAATTCGGAACCGCTTAAACTTGATAATCACTCTCCTGAAGAAATTCCCCTATCCAAAGAGATTTTCTACATGAAGGATTCTAGCAAATCGCTTCCTGCAAATGAAATAACCGGCGGAGAATATGACTCGGCATTTCGAAGAAATACCAATCGAATTCCGAATTTCGGCTATGATTCTAGTCCATATTGGCTGCATTTTAAGATAGAAGTTGAGGAACCTCTTTCAGAGGAAAGATTCTTAAAAATCGAATACCCTCATTTAGACAAAATCGATCTTTATTGGAAGGATACTCTCGGTAGAGAAGGCGAGTTTCATACCGGAGATTCGCTTCCTTTTAAAGAACGACCGATCAACGATCGATTCTTCGTATTTCCGCTTCCATTGGAAGATAAATCGATCGTAGAAGTTTATTTCAAAGTTCAATCGGAAGGTTCTTTAACTGTTCCGACATACTTGATCACTCGTACAAAATTGGAGGAATCCTCTAAGATATCCCTTTTGCTGAACGGAATTTTTTTCGGTGCATTGGGAGTGATGGTTTTTTATAACTTTTTCCTATTCCTAGGAATTCGAGAGAAGGCCTACCTATATTATACGATCGTAGTATTTGCATTTACCTTATTTGCGGTCTTAGGGTCCGGGTACGGATTCTGGCTATTACTGCCGGACGCCCCTAAATTTTTAGCTTATTTATTCGTAATAGTCGCGGCAGTCGCGCTGATTTTTTTAGGTTTGTTTTCCGCAGAATATCTGCAGACGAAGACCGTTCATCCAAGATTACATATCGCTCTACAAGTCGTCATTGCACTTTGGGTTGTCTATCTTCTCTCCGCAACATTCGTGCCTCTTCGAATTCTGTTGCCCATCAGCGCGATCCTACCGATTTTTGAAATTCTCTTATTAGTCGTAATTTCGATTTTAAGAGTTTTCCAAAACGATAGAAGGGCTAAAATTTTTCTGGCTGCCTGGGTCTTGGGACTGATAGGGACAATCATATTTTCTTTAAATAGATTGGGAGTTTACGACTCGGAGCCTGTCGCGAGCGGTGCGTTAAAATTCGGATTATTGAGTAACGTCATACTCCTTTCGCTCGGGTTAGTGGATCGCATCAACGCATTCCGCAAGGAAAAAGAAGAGTATAAAGAAAGAGCCGATCAGCTACTGGAACTTTCCCTATTAGATCCCTTAACGGGCGTTGCAAACCGAAGATTCTTTGATCAAGAATTGGATCGGGAGTGGAACCGTTCCGTCCGAACCGAGCGCCCTTTGTCGCTTCTTATGATCGATGTGGATTATTTTAAGGCCTTTAACGACACGTACGGCCATTTAAAAGGTGATGAAGTTTTGGAACGAGTCGCGCAATCTTTAAAAGAATGTTTAAATCGATCGTCCGATATGATTTCGCGGTACGGAGGAGAAGAATTCGGGGTTATTCTTCCGGATACTCCTGTTGAAGGGGCTATTGTGGTAGCATTGAACATGTTGCAAACGGTGGAAGACATGAACATTCTTCACGAAAAAAGTCCTTTCTCCCGCGTGACGGTTTCGATCGGAGTATCGAGCAATCTAGATAGAGAAATACATTCTCCGGAAGAACTTCTTGGAATTGCGGATAAGAATCTGTACGACGCGAAATCTTTCGGTCGAAACCATATTCGTCATTAAACGAAAATAAATCGTCGATATTAGGATAAATATTAAAAAAACTATAAAAAAGTTTTTAAATATTCAAATTTTCCTGGACCCTCACTCTTCTCAAGGTTACAATCGGTTCCCGCTATGGAACCCTCCAAACTGCCTTCTCTAAATTCACAGACGTTATATTATTTGATGAAGGTTTCCGCCGAAACTTTCAAGGATCATCCGGCTCAATTTTATAAACCGGATGGAAAATCATACAGAGCGGTTTCCTACGGCGAATTGTATCAAATTGTATTGCGAATTGGACTGGGATTAACTTCGATCGGAGTCAATAGAAAGGAAAATGTAGCGTTGATCGCGGATTCCGGGCACCGTTGGCTTTGGGTTAGTATGGGTATTACGAATATCGGATGCGTGGACGTCCCCAGAGGAACGGATTCTACTTCCGAAGATTTAATTTACATCCTAAACCATTCGGAAGCTCGAGTAGCATTCGTTGAAAATTCGGTCGTGCTACGAAAGATAGCTTCGAATCCGGATTCGTTTCCTTACCTAAAAGTCGTAATTTTATTCGAACCTTCCTCTCATATAGGCCCGAACCTACCATTCAAATTATTGCATCTAGACGACTTAATCTCGTTAGGCGATCGTTGGATTCAGGATAAGGGAGAAATGGAATTTCATAAGCGCGGAGAATCCGTTTCCGAAGATGAATTAGCCACAATAGTCTATACTTCCGGAACGACTGGAAGACCGAAAGGAGTGATGCTTTCTCACAAGAATATTCTTTTCAATGTGGATATGTCCCTTTCCATCGATGATATTCAGTTCAATGCGGATGATCGTACCATGGCTTATTTGCCTCCGTGGCATATCGCGGAAAGATTGATCGAAACCGGATGTATTCGAATCGGGGCCTCCGAGGCGTTCACGTCGATTTCTAGTCTTGGTCAAGATTTACAGGAAATTCGCCCTACTTTTTTGCTCTCCGTTCCCCGCGTATGGGAAAGTTTTTATAATAAGATTCATGATAAGCTAAGAGAAGCATCCCCGTTCGGTAGATTTCTATTTAAAATATTCCAAGGAACTGCTTCGACATTTCATAAATATAAAAGTCGCTTACTCGGCCTTGAATATATGTTGGAACGAATTTCGATCTTTCGCGAATTCGCTCGAAGAGCGGTCGCATTGCTCGTGGTTGCCTTCTTATTTCCCGCAAATCTACTTGCCATGACTGCTTTTTCCAAGATTCGGAAAGGATTAGGAGGAAAACTTAAATTCGCCCTTTCCGGGGCCGGAGCATTGCCGGAATACATTGATCGATTCTTCAATTCCATCGGAATTCCCATCTTGGAAGGTTACGGTATGACCGAATTAGGTGGAGTCTCAACAAGAAGGCGATTAAACTCCATTACGGTCGGAACATTAGGTCGTTGCATTCCGGGAGTCGAGATCAAACTTATCGACGAGCAAGGTAAAGAAATTCATGAACCCGGCGTAAAGGGAATCGCATGGCATAAAGGCCCGCATGTCATGATGGGTTACTATAAGGATCCGGAGAAAACGGCGGAAATCATAGTGGATGGATGGCTAAATTCGGGCGACTTATTGCTTTGGACGGTGCAAGGGGAACTTAAATATGCAGGCCGAGCCAAAGATACGATCGTTCTTTTGGGTGGCGAGAATTTAGAACCTGAGCCGATAGAATTTGCACTAACACAAAGCGAATTAATTCTACAAGCGATGATAGTCGGGCACGATAAAAAGGCCTTGAGCGCATTATTGGTGCCCGATTGGGAAATTCTGGATAAGCAATTAAGAGAATGGAAATCCAGACTATTACAGGAAATCCAGGATCCGAACTCCGATCCGGATGTAAGAGAACTCTTTAAGAAAGAAATCAAGGATCTGGTCTCCTCAAAGAACGGATTCAAGAATTTCGAAAAAGTCTCAAACTTCTATCTCTTACCGAAGAAATTCGAACCGGGAGATGAACTGACGATGACGATGAAAGTGCGAAGGAATATTGTCACCGATAAATATAAAGACGCGATAAACGACTTGTATCAATAAATGTTTATTTCAAGAAAACTGTAACCGATCGGATTTATTCCTCGAATTGGGGAAAAGGAGTTCTAAATGTTGTCTCTTACTCAGCCAATTAAGAATCGAATTTCGACAATTCTATCTATTTTATCTGCTATTATCTTCCTGCAGACGTTGTTCTTTAAATTTACCGGTGCCCAGGAATCCGTAGAAATTTTCTCCTCTTTAGGGGTGGAGCCTTGGGGAAGAATTTGGACCGGGACATTCGAGTTCCTAATCGCAATTTTACTTTTGATTCCTCCTCTTCGATTCATCGGCGCAATGGGCGGTTTCTTCTTAATGGTGGGGGCCGTTTTTTCCCATTTGCTCTTTTTAGGGATTGTGATTCATGACGACGGCGGGCTTTTATTCGGATTAGCGCTCTTTACCCTCGTATCATGTGCGGTCATCTTAAGTATAGAATGGGATAATCGTCCTCCATCCTGATTTTCGGGATTCCGGAGGGAAATTAATTCTATTCGATTTTGGATCGTAACGCATTTTTATTCTAAAATACACGGAAAGAAGTGGATAATCGGAATCGATTCCGTTGACATTTCCTCAGCATACAGTCTTATGGGATAAGGCGACTTTGATCGAATGAAATTCCCCCGAGGAAAAACTTACGACGGATTCTTCGTCTCAGATATCCACTATCTCCTAAATAAAAAAATTAAGTCGCACAAGCACAAAGAACTTTTTCAACTCTTGGATCATCTCGATCGCAAGGAAATCAAGTTTCACAACGTTTACTTAGTCGGCGACATCATCGAAAGTTGGTTCTTTAGCGCGGACCGTAGATTAAGAAAGGTTAAAGGTAAAAAGCGATTTAATAAACTCTTCGATCGCTTGGATCGCCTCGCCAGCGGCAAAGGACGTAAATATTATATTGTCGGGAATCACGATACGACGTCCTATTTAATGCGCCTTTCCCCGAACGTAGAAACCTATTTACGCGAGCGAGATTGGGTTATCTGTGAGAAAGCCGAGGATGAAACTCTGATCGCTCTTCACGGACACCAAGGGCAATATAATAAGTTTACGTGGATAGGATCTATATTCGTTCTACGATTACTGCATGTCTTCGCTTCCTTGTTTCCAGGAGTATTCAAATTCTCGGAAACTTTCTATCATAAACACTTAAACCGGCAGGATCCGACGACTACTGAGGAAACTTTGGCGTACTACCAGCGGTTAGCTAAGTTCGCTCATCAGGGAAAGAAAGTGTTGATTTCCGGTCACACGCATGATTTCCTTTGTCTGCCCAAAATGAACATCATCAACACCGGCGATTGGGTTAAAAGTAATACCTTCGTAATACAGGAACTTCGTAAGTTCATCGGAATTCGAATGACCGCCAGAAAAGAATTCAAGAAAGAATTCCGCTTGAAAGTTTGATCGTCGATCGGAAATATCGAAACGGGATTTCCTCGACCCTGATGATTTCGCTTTTGCCCCGGTCCTGAAAAACGAAATTGCAATTTCTTTCCTATAGTATATACTTTCGGCCATGTCTGAAAAACAGATCTTCGAGTTTTTAACAATCATAGACAATCATCCTTGGTTATTTTGGTCGGCAATCGTCGGAATTTTTTTAGTTATCGTTTTTATCCACGACATAGTACAAAGAAAGCACACAATCAAACACAACTTCCCTATCGTCGGCCATATTCGGTACTTATTCGAAATGATCGGTCCCGAGCTGCGACAATATTGGGTTGCAAACGATAAGGAGGAGATGCCCTTCAATCGTGCCGAACGATCCTGGGTCTATGCGACCGCAAAAAAACAGAATAATAATTTCGGCTTCGGAACAACGGAACTTTTGTACGACGCCGGATATCCGATCATAAAGCATGCCGCATTTCCGTTTCCGGAAGGACATGCTAAGTTCGTAGATGGAGATCCCTCGATGATCCCTTCCTTGAAAGTCATGGGGGAATTTCACCGCAGAAAGAAAATGTATCGCCCCCCGTCCGTAGTTAATATTTCGGCGATGTCGTACGGATCGCTGGGCGAAAGGGCGGTCTCAGCTTTGAATCAAGGCGCAAAATTAGCCCGGTGCTATCACAATACCGGCGAAGGTGGCCTATCTCCGTTTCACGCCTTTGGAGCCGACGTAATGTGGCAATTAGGGACCGGATATTTCGGAGCTCGAGACGAACACGGCCGCTTTTCGATGGACAAGTTTTTGGAGCGTCTTGCGGGAAATCAGAACGTAAGAGCAATTGAAATCAAACTCTCTCAGGGTGCTAAACCGGGTAAAGGCGGTATACTACCCGGTGCGAAAGTCACTCCGGAAATAGCTAAAATTCGAGGTATAAAAGCGGGTCAGGATTGTGTTTCACCCAACGCGCATTCCGAATTTAAGGATGTGGAAGGCCTGATCGATTTCATCGAGAAGATCGCCGAGCAAACAGGGCTTCCCGTCGGAATCAAAAGCGCGGTCGGGGAAACGCAATTTTGGAGAGAGCTAGCTAAGCGAATGAAAGAAACCGGAAAAGGACCCGACTTTATCACCATAGACGGCGGAGAAGGCGGAACGGGAGCCGCACCTCTAACGTTTACTGATCACGTTTCTTTGCCGTTCAAAGTGGGTTTCGCTCGAGTGTATACGATCTTTCAGGCGGAAAAACTATCCGATAACATCGTATGGATCGGCAGCGGCAAATTAGGTTTTCCTGATAGAACTATCATAGCCTTTGCGATGGGCTGTGACTTGATCCATGTAGCTCGGGAAGCCATGATGTCAATCGGTTGTATCCAGGCTCAAAAATGTCATACCGGCCATTGCCCGACCGGCATTGCGACCCAGAGTAAATGGTTACAAGCCGGGCTTGATGTCTCTATAAAGGCCGATCGAGCAGCGAACTACATCAAGGGATTTAGGAAGGAATTACTCTCCGTCGCACATGCTTGCGGGTACGAACATCCGTTGCAATTTACCGGACATGATATAGAAATCGGAGCCGGTCTAAATCGGTTTCGAACCTTAACCGACGTTTTGGAATATGAACGCGAACCGGTTCGATTCACTACGATGATGGATTATACTAGCTTCATTCCGCAAAAAGCCTAAAGAACTTATTGTGAATCAGTTCCCGAATTCTTTCAGGATTTGGGCGAGTAAATCCGGCTTGTCAGTGATGATTCCATCCACTCCTACTTGGATGAGCTTTCTCATTTCGTTAGGATCGTTCACCGTCCAAGGATAAATCTTATATCCTAATTTATGATATTCTTTTACGTATTCCTCATCGACTAAAAGATGTTCAGGCGCGAGAATATCCGGCACGGCCTTTTTGTTTAAAAGAAGATTTTTTAACGCGACTTTTTTATAATATGCCAAAGTAGAATCTTTAAAAGTCCCGTAAATTTGCCCTCTCAGAATCTCCGGCTTTGTTTCCTTGATTCGTTCTAAAACCATCGGATTAAACGAAGAAACGAAAACTTTAGCGGGGAATTTTTTTTTGGTCAACAAATCTACGACGGCATCCGCAACTTTCTGTGCCGGCTCGCCGGATTCTTCGGATTTGATTTCGATATCAATGACCGCCTTCCCGCCGAATTCATTTAAAACCTCGTCCAGCGTCGGGATCTGCTCTCCTTTATATTCCGGCGAAAAATGGCTTCCCGCGTCAAGATGCTTGATATCGGCAAGACTTGAATCTTTAACTTTTCCTTTACCATTTGTCACTCTGTCCAGGCTATAATCGTGAATAACGACAAGTTCGCCGGTCTTACATAACATCGTATCAAGCTCGAAGCCGTGACCGTATTTTGCGGCTAGTCGGAACCCGGCTAGGGTATTTTCCGGCGCCAAAGCTCTCGCTCCGCGATGTCCTATGATCATGAACTTTTCCGGAAATTGTTTTTGGACTTGTTCTTGTCTAGGAGAATGGTGAACGCAGGAAGATCCTAAAACGATCGATAGAAAGAAAACGGATAAAAATAGTAAATTTTTTCCTCGTAGTTGGAACGTTGAAAACGACATTGAACTCTCCCTCACGCTAATGCAATAATTACGAATGAGAACCTTTCTATTCTCGTTTGACACGATGGGAAGTAGTTTTCAGGAGAATCGCTTGCCTTTTTTCCAATTCGTAACAATGTGACTCGATTTTAATTATGAAGATTTTAAAAACGTATTTGGAAGAAGCGATCGCCTTGGTTCGGTCCCCCCGTAGGACATTTACTGAAATGACCTCGGATTACCGTTACCGAATTTCGATTCAAAGAGCCTTCTTTTTTATACTCTTAAGTTTCCTTTTTAGCGAACTTTTCTCCGTCAAATCTGCGCTTCTCTTTTTCTTTTTAGGAGGTTCCGTAATAGACTTCCTATTTAGAAGTCTATTACCTTCCATTTTGTGGACCATTTTTTATTCGTCGATCTATACAATTCTTCTCCTAGCTTCCGGAACCGGAGTATTATATTTGATCGCGAAATATTCTCGCGGTCTATTAGATCATTTACGAATTACGACATACGTTTCCAGACTTTCTTTTTTAACGACCCTATTGGCTATTTTAAACGCGACATTTGCTTCGGGCTGGTTCGGAGTTCTATTGATTATTTTATTTTTTTCTTATAGTGCGTATTTAATTATGAATGCACTATATTACGGATTAAAATGCGAACGGAAATACGCCATACTCGGAAGTTTAATCATTGCCGTTTTATCCGCGGTTCTTTTCAATTTCAACGGAGAAAGAATTTCGGGGGAATTTTCGCGACCTACCCAACCGAAGCTTCTCACGCCTGAGGAAGAGCGGGAGAAAACCCAGCAAGCAAAGGAAATCATCGAAAAATTAGAACGAGAACGAAGGGAAAAGGGTCTTGAGAAGTAATTACGTATATTTTTTAAATCGATAAAGAGGGCAAAGATGGCCAGAGTCCAATTGCATTTACCAGAGAATCTTTCCTGGCACACATCGTTAAGAATTCGAATTTATGATACGAACTTTGCGGGACATCTTGCTCATGATCGAGTGGTCTCCTTGCTCCACGAGGCCCGGGCTCGCTTGTTTTCGGAGAAAGGATACACCGAATTAGACGTGGAAGGTTCCGGAATTATTTTGACGGATCTAGTCGTCGTTTACAAGGCGGAGGCCTTCTTTGCCGATGAAGTTCGTGTCGAGATCGGTGCGTCTGATTTTAGCTCCAAAGGCTGCGATTTATTCTATCGAATGACTCATACCGACGGCCCGATTACCGGAAAGGTGATTTGCGAAGCAAAGACAGGATTAGTGTTTATGGATTATGCCACTCGAAAAGTTTCAGAAATTCCCGACGTCTTTAGAAGTTGGTTCTGATCAAGGTTACATTCCGGAGCCTTTTTTCCCGATGAGACTGTCTAATTAATAAAGGCATTCGAATTAGCAAAAGCGATTTCAAAATGAGAAAACGGGGTGAGAGGATTTCTTACCGGCTAAAACTCCCCCCTCTAAGGGCTAAAAAAATTCCAAAATAAGCAAAAGATGCCATTCCCCTAAAGCGGCTCGATAGATTTTTCTTTGCCTAGGTGGCCGTTAATAAAGAATGGTAATATAGCCGGAAAGAGAGGGTTTTTCTATGAAACGGACCGAGTTGGAGAGACGAGAAAGAGATCTCCGCAAAGCACAAAAAAAACAAGAAACCCTGGAGAGACGTTCGAAAGGAAGCAGCGTCGGCGATTTTATCGACCAGCTATCCGGATTATTTCGCTATGACGCGACCGAGATTTTCAATACGAAAGATGATATCGGTATTTTGGAAGTCTTAGAAGATATGCAGGCTCTGATCCCTCAAAAAAAATGGGACGACGTGCTCCGTAAAGCGATCAAAAAGACCGGCGTCGTGGAAAAAGAACGGGCTTACCAAGAGTTATTAGAGCTTCTCTCCTTTGAAGAAGAGGAAGACGAAGAAACCCAAGAAGTCGGAGTTTAAGTCTCCTGCCTTCGTTTAGTTCCGTTCGGGAATTCCATTCTAAACGCTGAATCAGGCGTAGCCGAACTTGATTCGAAAACACAGTTACTCAAATTAACAAAAAAAGAGCACGGTTCCGAGAAGTGAAAACTCTTCGGTCGTGCTCTTTTCTATTCAAGACTAAACTTATTCAGAATAGTCTATGATTTTAATGTCTTTTCGGGCGGTTATTAAACGTTTGAGGTTTTGCAACGTCTACGTTTAAAGTTCTACCCTTAAATTCAGTGCCATTCAGGCTGTTCTTAGCATTCTCAGCTTGTTGTTCATTTGCCATTTCAACGAAGCCAAAGCCTTTGCCTTCGATAATTTTAACAAAAGCCACTTCACCATAGTTAGAGAATAGTTCGTTAATTTCTGAGTGTCCTACAGAGTAGTTCAGATTTCCTACAAAAAGTTTGCGATTTTGCATGCTTTCCTCGAGTTAGTTTCATTTTAGGCAGCCGGGATTTCGCAAATGGTTAGTCGTTTCCCGAAAACAACCAAAAGTGCCGAAGGAAGCGATTCGAGTGGGATTCGCGATCAATACTCGAATTGAACTGCCGGTAAATTACCTAAACAAACTCAACCCGCTACGACCGGATCTACTACTGTGACATGTGCGGTTTAAAAGATCAGCAAACCTGCAATAGAGCCATTATAAATTTCTCTCCCGGAACACGCAAGCATAAGAAATTGTTTGCTCGTTTAAGTTGGAAATAGTTCAAAATTTTCGAATTTTTTGGGGGATTAATTTTCCACGGAATTCCCGGAAAATTCTTGCCTGTTTGGATTCCGGGAAGTTCGGAAGGGGCTATCGAGCTTAAAGAAGGCTTCCTAAAATTCCATATTCTTAAAGCTGGACGAAATACGATCCTTTTCCCTCCGTCTAATAATCCGGCCTATATGAGACTCATGGCTAATTACAGAATTCATCTTAAATGATTTAGTTAAATTGATTCCTGGGCTATACGACTCTCGTATGTCCAAGTATTTAAAGGCGCGATTCTGCGGCGATTGCATTTGCACATCGGATCCCGTCCATAGCTGCGGACACGATTCCGCCGGCATATCCGGCTCCTTCTCCGCAAGGATACAAGCCTTTGATACGTATATGTTGTAAGGATTCGGAATCTCTGGGGATACTTACGGGAGACGAAGTCCTAGTTTCCGGAGCATGAACGACCGCTTCGTTCGTAAGATACCCGCGCATCGATTTATCGAATTCGCGAAAACCTACCTGTAGAGTCCTATAAATAAGAGGCGGCAAGACCGTTTTCAAATCGACGGACTTGATACCGGGCGGGTACGACGTTTTTGGAAGATCGCCAGAAATTTTTCCTTCCACAAAATCGACTAAGCGCTGTGCAGGAGCCGCCTGCGTTTTCCCGCCCGCAATCCAGGCGCTTCTTTCCACCTCTTTTTGAAATTCCATTGCGGCCAAAGGACCATGCATAGCGAAAGATTTAAAATCTTCCTGTCTCAATTCTACCACGATACCCGAATTTGCGGTCGGTCGAGCTCGTCTAGATGAAGACCACCCGTTTGTAACGATTTCCTCCGGCTTAGTTGCGCATGCCGCAATCACTCCGCCTGGACACATGCAAAAGGAATAAACTCCCCTTCCTTCCACCTGTTTTACGATACTGTATGGAGAAGGAGGGAGAAAAGGGCCTCGATCTCCGCACCGATACTGAATTGAGTCTATTAGAGATTGTTTATGCTCCACTCTCACTCCGATTGCAATGGGTTTTAGTTCTATTTCAATGCCCTTTAAATGCAGTAGCGTAAAGATATCCCTAGCCGAATGTCCGGTAGCTAGAATCACCTTATTCGATTTAAAACGGTTCCCGTTTTTAGTGACGACTCCGTGGATTCGATCGCCTTCCAGAAGAAAATCGGTAACGCGTTGATTGAAATGGACTTCCCCGCCCCGCTCCAATATAACTTCGCGGATACGACGGACTATATTCGGTAACTTATTCGTTCCTATATGAGGGTGTGCTTCTATCAATATTTCAGGACTTGCTCCGAACCCTACGAGTAGCTCAAGAATTCGGCGAACGTTCCCGCGTTTTTTGGATCGAGTGTAGAGCTTTCCGTCCGAATAGGTTCCGGCTCCGCCTTCGCCAAAGCAATAATTTGAATCCTCGTTAACGATATGATGCGCATTAATACTTCGTAAATCTACCGGTCTATTTTTTACGTCTTTTCCGCGCTCTATAATAATAGGTTTAAGTCCGGATTCGATTAATTGAAGCGCTGCGAATAACCCGGCAGGTCCGGCTCCTATCACGAGTATCTCTTCGGCATTGCGCACATCGGGATATTCGGGCAGGAGGATAGGTTTCCGGGCGAAATCTTCACGAACGTAGATTCGAACCCCTAAATTTATAATTACGGTTCTCTGCCTGGCATCGATCGATCGATTTAGGATTTCTATATGGCGAATGTCGGATAGTGGAATCTTAGCGTTTTTCGAGAGGTAACGTTTTAATTCTTCTTCTTGTCCTGCAATTTCAGGAACCACCCGAACCTGAAGTTCTTGTATCATAAATAGTATTTTCTATTTGAATCTTTTAAATCGCGGGGAATCGGACTATCAGAAAAAACTCAGTCGATACGATCTCAAGGATTTTCTTTTCGATTAAGTCACTATTCCAGTTGCCCTGCTAATGCTTTTGCGATAAAAGGCCACTGATAATTATTATTAGGCTCCTCGCCTAAGCGAACTATGACCGTCTTTCTGGAAGGCGAGACGAAGATGATTTGTCCTAAATTTCCTCGCGCCATATAATCGTACGTTTGGTCCTCATTTTTCATCCCCCACCAATGATACTTATAGTAACCGCCTATCTTGGGCCAGAATTTGAATACCATCCAGTCTCGATCATCGTTAGGATCCGGCGAAGTCGATTGCTGCACCCAATCGCTTGACACGATTTTACGGCCGTTCCAAGTTCCGTTGTTCAGAAAAAGGAGTCCGAATCGTGCAAAATCGATTGCTCGAGCGTTGAAAGCAACGTGCACTCTTTCGAACCCGTGCTCTTCGCTATCCAGACTCCAGGATGCATCGAATTCCATACCCATCGGTTCCCATAATTTTTTTCGAGTATAGTTTGAAATAGTAGTTCCGGTCACCCGTTCTAAAATGATTCCTTCAAGTATTGGATAATAATCGTTATAGTTAAATGATTTGCCGACGGGCACTTTACCGGAATGTAAATCTCCGATTATTGCGCGCAGATTGTCGCCGTAAAACGTGGTAATATCGGGTGAAAAAGGAATCAGAAGAAAAAAAGTATCTTCAACTCGTTTATAGTCTATTCCGGTAGACATCATCATAATGTCTCTGATCTTCAAAGTATCCAAACCGCGATTTTTCAACTCGGGTATGTATTTTATGACGGGATCGTTTACGCTCTGAATTTTTCCTTCCTCGATTGCGATACCGATCAGCGTCGAAAGTATGGACTTTGCCGAAGAGAAGGAAGTTTGAAGGCTCTCCCGATCGAATCCGTTCAGATAGTTTTCATAAACTAACTTGTTTTCTTTAATTACGATGAGTGCATTTGTTCGGGTAATTTTCAAAATTTCATCGAAAGGGACCGTTTGCATGCCGTCGCGAACAGTCCGAAATGTTAAAGCGTCCCGCATCTTCCTCTTTTCCGACTTACTGATAAATGAAATCGGGCCGGATGTTTCGACCTTTCTTTCAGGGAAGATTTTAAAAGTTTGAGGATTCGGATATCCGCTCGTTAAGGCGCGATAATATTGATTATTCGAATTGCAAGCAATTATAAAAAGCTGAACTACTATGAATATTTTGAAATAGGTTTTTTGGTTCATTAACTGTCCGAACAAGAGTCTTAAACTTCAATTTTAAATAAATGTGAATTTTTAAGACGAAATCGATTCTTGTTTAGACAGTTAAAGAAGCGGATCGGTTCAACCATTTGACAATTGGTCTTCGAATCGTTCGAGACTTTGAGTCCAGCCTTCGACCATACCCGTTTTTTTGAATCCGTCGCGAACCATATTGGACTCGAATCGACTACGAATCGTCAATTTTGTTTTCTTTTCCTCGTAATCTTCGAAAGTGACGGTGACAATAGAATCTAAAGAATTCGCCTCTTCACTCTTGTCCAGGCCTATACTGTTTTTCATTACATCGATCCATTCTGTCGGATGCTCTCCTACGAGGTCGGTGAAAACGATTCGTTCATTTTCAACTATTTCTAAATATGAACCTGTAACCGGATAATCGACGCCATCGGGAGAGCGCATAACAAATCGATACTTTCCACCCGGACGTAAATCCATTTCGCAGACCGGATTGGTGAATTGATTCGGACCCCACCATTTAACTACGTGTTTTGGATCCGTCCAAACTTTGAATACAAGTTCTCGAGGCGCGTCGAAAATTCGCGTCAGTATTAGTTCACATTCTGCGATTCTTACCGATACTGCATTTCTCTCTTTCATGTTCCTTCTCCTTTTGCATATTTCGAAGCGCTACGACTACGGTAATCGCCAGAATGATCGTAAGTCCTGAACAAATAAATGCGATGATTTGTAAGGAATCGGTGAAAGCCTCGCGAGCAAGTCCCAGTAGGATTGTCCCGATTTGATCCGGGAGTTCTTTGGCGACTCCGACCGCTGCGCCTAACGTGTTTCTCGCGTCTTCGGCGACTTCAGGACTGATTCCGATCAGAGCGGAATTTTTCATTTGATTTCGATAAACCACTGTCCCGATGCTACCTAGCACCGCAATTCCGAGTACTCCGCCGAATTCTGCGCCGGTTTCGGAAATCGAAGCTGCCGCTCCGGCTCGTTCGGGTGGAGCGGCACTTACGATAATGTCCGTTCCCAAAATGACCACTGAGCAAATACCTAATGCTAACACAACCGATCCGCATACGATGTAAGGTAATCCGGAAGTTCCATTAACCTGTGCGTATAATAGAAGTCCTATAGCCGATAGCACTAACCCTCCAACCATTACGAATGCAGGACGAATATGGCGAACGAGGATAGGCACCGTCATCGAGCCGACTACGTTTCCCGCCGCAGAAGGTAGAGTCCATAGTCCCGCTTCTAACGGAGAAAGTCCGAGCACTAATTGCAAATATTGTGCTATGAAGAGAAAAGTTCCCAATCCCACAAAAATCGTAAGTGTGTTCGCGACTAAGGCGCCTGTGAACGCGGGAATACGAAAAAGGCTTAGATCGAGAAGCGGGGCGGTTAAAGTTTGTTGTCGTCGAACAAATAAGAAACCGATCGCAAGTCCGATCAAAATTGGAAGAATGGATAATATTCCCCAACTGTTTTCTGCGATTTGCTTTAGCCCATAGATTACCGAAAGAACGGAGGCCAAGGACAATACTGCGCTGACGATATCCAACTTCCCTGCATTTGGATCTCGAAATTCCGGTAATAATTTCGGACCTACGATCAGGAGCACTACCATAACAGGAACGCTTAATAAAAAGACCGATCCCCACCAGAAATGTTCTAGTAATAGACCGCCAACTAAAGGACCGATCGCCCCCCCAATTGAAAAACTAGTTCCCCAAATTCCGATCGCGACCGTGCGCTGATTGGGATCTAGAAACATATTACGAATTAAAGATAATGTCGACGGCGCCAAAGTCGCTGCCGTGACTCCTAAAAGAGCCCTGGTCCCGATAAGCATCTCTGCGCTTGTGGAAAATGCCGCGAGTATCGAAGCGACACCGAAGGCTCCAGCTCCTATCAAGAGAAGTTTTCTTCGCCCGATTCTATCCCCTAAAGTTCCCATGGTAATTAGGAACCCAGCGACTAAGAAACCGTAGATGTCCACAATCCATAATAACTGGGAACTAGTAGGCTTCAATTCTGCGGTTAAATTTGGAACCGCCAAATAAAGGACCGTTAGATCCATGGCATATAAGAGACAGGGAAGAGAGATCACAGCTAAGCCGATCCATTCTCGACTTCCCGCTTTCGGCGGAATATTTTGATTCATATTTAGATTCCCTTCAATCCGGTTTATAATGGAGGGAAACTAGTCCTGAACCGAATATCTTAGTCTGGACAAGTTTTAAATTTAGTTTTGAATCTATTCCGTCGAACAGAGTCTTACCATTTCCTAAAACGACAGGATTGACCATAATTCTGAATTCATCGATCAATCCGTGTTTTATAAAGGTCAATGCTAAGTTCGAACTCCCGAAGATTGCCATGTCTCGCCCGGATTGGTTCTTTAATTTCAAGACCTCATCTGCGATATTATCTTTAATCAGCTTGGTATTCTGCCATTCGACTCGGTTCAGAGTTTTAGAAAAAACGATCTTGGGTAGGTCATTCATTCTACCTGCGACGATCGGATCATCTTTAACCGCGGCTGGGGTAGGCCAGTAACCGGCCATAAGATCGTACGTGACCCGACCGAAGAGTAGCGTGTCCACTTTACCTAGTAAGTCCACAGCATACTCGTTGAATTCGTCATCCACCCGATGCCAATCAATTTCATCGTTTGGTCCTTCGAAAAAACCGTCTAACGTCACCATCATTTGAAAAATAATTTTCCTCATGCTCCAACAAACCCTTCCGTTTTTTTTATTCTCGAGGCGATCCAAACTTACCTCTTCCGGTATCTTGAATTGCTCTTTACTCTTTCTTTGAAGATTCTGCCGGGTCGGCGCATAACGAAATGTTCACCGACCTTAAACAGAACTTATGAGATGTGTTCGAATTTTTTGTGTTACTTCGAGAGGCCCCTCATGTTCGGAATAAATCACTTTTCCGTAATGCTCTTTAGATTTTCGAGACCTTCTTCGAAATTCTTTCCGATCATAGCGTCCATATTGATAAATACGCCCAAGATCCTGGAAAAATAGGAAGCCGGGCCCGACATCAACCAAGTAACTTTCGTCGAATCTGTTCCTCTTTTCAAAGTGAATTCTGCGGTATTATGCGCTTCAAACGGCTCTAAAAAATCCAATTTTATGCCAACTTTAGAAGGTTCGGTCGATTCGATAATCTCCATCCTTCCCTTGCCGATATTAGCATTGCCGTCCCATTCATAAATGGCGCCTTTTCCCGATATCGATCCGCTATGAGTTCGTTTCATCGCCGGGTCTAACTTTTCGTACGGCGACCAAGAAGTCCAGCTTTGGAGATTATTGATGAGAGCAAAAATCTTTTCCGGAGGTGCCTTAATCTCAGTCGAACGTTCGACACGAAGGGTATTGGACCTCGTGGCGGCTATCACGAGCACAGCGATAATCAGAAGCAAGATGATCGTTGCTCCGACCTTTAAAATTTGTTTTAGTCTAAACATAAAAATCTCCTAATAAATTACGTTTGATGAATATGAAAGGTTGCAATTAATCATTGTTTGAAATCTTCGTAAGATGTTCCGCCAACCGATCGAAACTGCTGTTCCAGCCGTATCGATGACCGTCTCGTTGTGCTACTGACTCGAATGCCGATTGTTTGAATATCATTTTTGTCTTGCCTTCATGTTCGGAGAAGAGAATCGTCACCAGGTTTTCCGTATGAGGAAGGTCGTTATCGCCTTCCCAAACGAAAGTAAATACGAGTTTTTCCGGTTCTTTGATTTCGTGATAAACTCCGCTTTGCCAAAGATCCCCGCTACCGTCTATGGCTCGCAAACAAGTACGCCAAACGCCGCCGGGTCTGAGATCTTGTTCAATATAAACTGCCGGATGTTCTCTCGGGCCCATCCATTGTTTTGTGTATTCCGGGTTTGTCCAAAGCTTGAATACGAACTCTCGCGGAGCATCAAAGATACGAGTGATAAACAGTTCTTGATCATTTTCCATCGGATAAAATCAATCCAGAGTAGCCAAAAATTGTTCGAGACGATCCATCGTTTGTTTCAGTCCTTCTATCGCTCCATATTCTTTAGCAGCTTGATCGCGCTCTTTCGCCGATTTAAAGAGTCCGCGCATGGAGAGTTCGGTTTTTCCATTTCTCTCCGTAAAAGTCACCGTTACATGAAAATCTCCAGGATTTTCCTCATCACCCGATCCGTGAGAATATACTAATCGCTCCGGTTTTATAACTTCAAGATAAACGATCTTATTCGGGTAATCGACTCCGTCGGGACCGCGCATCGTAATACGCCAAACTCCTCCCGGTTTCACACTCATCTCGTGCACCGTATTCGTAAACCCGTTAGGTCCCCACCATTGCGCCACATGATTAGGATCGGTCCAAACTCTCCAAACAAGATCGCGAGGCGCATTAAAGATTCGTGTTGTAGAAATTTCCCTATCGGCAGTATCCGAAATATTTGTATTTTCTTGCGGCATAATATTCTTTCTCCTTATTATATAACGGGTCCTACGAAAATCCGTATTCCGTCTGGAGCTTCGTGAAACGATCCTGCGCTTCCTTCGGACCAGAAAGAAATATTCAGCGGGCTTCAAGCCTTTGCAAGATATTCGGCGAGCTGATCGAAGGTTCCGGCAAAACCTTTTTGCATCGATTCGTATCCACCTAAGAATGTTTTGATTTCTTCTTCCGTTGCATTGATCGGACTTCCCTTGATCGTCACCAACGTCATCCCTTCTTGCTCCGTAAAAGTAACTAGGTTCAGTACTTCGAGAGGCCAAGTTGCGCTCATGGGGTGGCGCGTGGTTCCGCAATTTTGATCCGAAAAGGAAACTACGAAACCGATCCTTTCAGGGGGTGTAATTTCGCGATACACGAGTTTCCCCCACATCTCAAATCCGTCCGGGGATTTCATACCGTAGTGAAATACTCCGCCCGGGCGAAGGTCTAATTTCGTGACACCCATAATAAATCCTTTCGGCCCCCACCATTTGGCCATGCGTTCCGGTTCAGTCCAGGCCTTCCAAACAAGATCGCGGGGCGCATCGAAAACGCGCGAAACAATAAATTCATTTCCTTCAATTCGTGTCGTAATATCCTTAATATCCATGGGTTCCTTCAAATTCTGTTAAATTATAATTTCATGATTATCTAGCGAAGAATTCTTCCAGCATCGGAGCTAACGCTTTTGTAGATACGTTATGCGTCTGCTTCGCTAAAGATTTATACTCCGACGTGGGCAATAGTTGCTCTACTTTCTCGGCGGCACGTCGCAATACGAGAGGACTTTTTTCCCCCGCGCTGACCAACGCCAGAATCCGAATGGAACCGATTTGTTCAAAAGAAAGACTTCCGTCATTTATAATTGCGACATCATAGGGAAGAGTATTCGCAACTGATTTCATCTTTTCCCAATGAGGCATTAACCTCATTACGAAAGTAAAGATATAAGGCATTCCCATCACTTTCGTTAGAAAGTATTTCGCCGTATCGCTTCTACGATCAGCAGCAACCAGATTATTCAGATTCTCTTCATGTTCGGATAACGACTGAGCGCTATCCTCATCGAGCATAAAGGGAGGTTCATAAATGGCCAATTTTTTGATACTTAAACCCGCGGCTGCCGCTCTGAGGCAGAGCACGCCCCCCGAAGAAATTCCGAATAAAAAGGCTGAGCCGCCCGCTAGTTGAATGAGCGCATTAAGATCCTCCACTTCACGGTCAACGGAATATGGCAAAGTATTCGAACTATCTCCTCTTCCTCGACGATCATAATAAATCACTTTGAAGCGACTAGATAGTAATTCGGCAAGCTTCCGCATCGGTCCGAAAGACCTACTGCAAAAGGCACCATCCACTAAGATCAACGGATCGCCTTTTCCTATTTCCGTATAAGCGATATCGGTTCCGTCGGAACAGCGTATATATTCAGTAAGCATAATTAGACTCCGCGGAATTATTGTGAAAAACTCTCGGCAAATTTATCGAGAGATTCGTTCCAACCCATAGCCGCGAGTTCTTTCATCCGGCCCGGAGGGAAACCGGTATGAACTAAAGTGAGTTTCGTTTTTTTTCCTAGATCTTCGAATACGACTGTTACAAGCAATTCTTCCGGCCAGTCCCCTTCCATTCCGTAATAAGAAGCTGGTACCGGTGTTCCTTTCTCGTCCGCAAACCGATCGGTATATACGATCCGTTCCGGTACGACTAATTCACGAAATATGCCGGTACTCCAGAAATCCTGACCTTCCGGAGATTTCATGCAATAAAGATAGCTTCCACCTGTGCGAAGGTCTATCTTACAAAACGGAGCCGTAAATGATTTTGGCCCCCACCAGCGCGTTATGTAACTCGGGTCGGTCCAAGCTTTAAAAACGAGTTCCCGTGGCGCATCAAAAATACGCGTAATGATCACTTGGGTGTTTGTTTGATATAGATTCGTCATTCGAGTTGTTCTCCCGATATAAAATTTCTATTATTTATATTTTTCTAATTTATTATAGGATGGTATGTTAGAATTTCAATACCGGTTTTCAATTCCCTGGATTCCAAAAGCTTAAGAGTTCGCTTAGGTGTTCCGTCGAATAGCCTCCTGCCTCCCCCCGCCAGGACGGGATGAATCATCAATCTAAGTTCATCTATCAGATCGTTTTGCAACAAGGTCCTCGCCAAAACTCCGCTACCGGCTACTAAAATGTCCTTACCCGGTTGCTCCTTCAGTTTGCGTATTTCTGCCACTATATTTTCCTTTATCAGCATCGAATTATTCCATTCCGCTTTAGTAAGCGTCGTCGAGACTACGAACTTAGGAATGCCGTTCATTCTATCCGAAAACCCTTGCTCATCGGTCATCGAAGGCCAAGCTGCTGCAAAGCCTTCGTATGTTAAACGACCCAAAAGAAGCGCATCGCAGGAGAATAATTCGTCGAATTTATATTTTCCGAATTCCTCGTTAAAAAACTGATGACTCCAGCCGCCATATTTGGATTTTTCCGCTCCGCCTGGATCCTCCATGACGCCGTCAAGTGTAAGAAATTCGGAAACGATTATTCTTCTCATCTGATAACTCCTTTTTCAATCTACGATATTTCGCTTATCCATTTAAACCGAGAAGGAAAGACAAAACGTTTCGTTGTGCGATTAGGATTCTTATCGCACCGAATAATATTCATTTTTAGAATATTATTCGGTAATCCATTCTCGATTTCTATCGACTCTGTATCTATTTTGTGATTCTTTACCCTGTTATAAATATGGATTCTTTTATTTAAACAGAAGAGTTCTACTTGCAGGTCGTAACGCCCATGAAGCTGCGACTAGAATCAGACCGATTAACGGCGTAATGATGTGAACCACTGCATTACCTACGAATGCGTTCGAAGCAGCAGCGGCAGTAAGATTGAATACCATCCCCGCGTACGCCCACTCCTTCACTAAGGGGAATCGCGGTATAACGATGGCAATAGCGCCTAGTATTTTCCAGAAGCCTAAAATCAATGCGAAATAGAGAGGATAACCTAGTTGGCTCATACCCGCTGCCACTTCGGCGTTACGACTAAGGTAGACGACTCCGCCGAACGTGTAGTTAGCTGCGATAAGCGCGGTCGCTATCCAATAAACGATGCTTTTGATTTTTTCATTTTTCACGATTCGATTTCTCCTTGAATCTATTCATCTTTAAAATCCTTCCGTTGGAGCTCCCGCAGATATTCATCCAGTCGATCAAATCTTTCTTCCCATAATTGACGGTATCGATCGATCCAATCGGAGGCTTCTTTCAATCTGCCGACTTCCAATCTTGCGGGGCGCCATTGCGCTTCCCTGCCTCTTGAAATCAAGCCTGCCCTTTCCAGCACTTTCAGGTGCTTGGTAATCGCGGGAAGACTCATAGAAAATGGTTCCGCAAGTTCCTTTACGGTAACCTCGCCATTTTTAAGCGTAGCGAGAATTTGGCGCCGTGTTGGATCCGCAAGCGCAGCAAAGGTACTGCTTAAATGATCAACTGTCGCTTCGTATTGAACCATATGGTTAATTAACCTATAGGTAAAATATAGACGATTTCCTTGGTCGTCAAGTAAAAAAGCGGGAAAATTACACGTTTCTTTCCGGAGAGGCTGCCAGATTTATAGAAGGAGCGGAATCCGAGGGACCCAAAGCCGCTAGGACAGCCCTCCGGCAATCGGCAGAATGAATGGTTTTAATAATAACGATTAATTGTCATCGAACGTCAGATCGATATATGTAGAAATTCGACTGGGACCATTAGAAAGAAGATCCGGAAAGCGGTTTTTAAACGCGGCGATCGGCTTTGTCTAATATTTCCTACCGGACGGATATCATACTTTCATAAAATGCTTGGAAGAAATTTTTACCGCAAAACGAAATATGCGTAAAGCAAAGGTCCGGTGAGCACGATGGCCAAATGAGGGAGAAAAATATGCGGCCAGGTTAAAATCCAAAGAAGCCGTTTCCATCCGCCCGCTCGCCAAGAATTGGACCAAGATGTCGAAATTTGAAAGGGAGTAAGACTCTTGTTTTCTCCCGAAAAATACGCCTCGATCATTCGGATTCGAAGATAATAAGCATACTGAAACGACTTCCAGAGTCCTTCTATTATCCAGAATAGAAATGCGCTTCCAGCAGAAAGAAGTAGAATCGAATATGAGGATTCTAGAATAGCCGTCCCGATTCCGGCCATGCTTAGAGTAACGCTCCAAGCCTTGATAGTAAGCCCTCTAGAATCGAATGCTTCCACAGTTTTATGCAGATGGAAGTATTCCTGAGAAATCAGTTCTTCTTCGCGTTTATCGACTTTCGCGCGTTTGCCGGTCATTCTCTAAAAAGAATTCCATCGGATTCATTTTTGCAAAGGAATAAAATTCCGCAGTTTCGGAAATCTAAGATAAAGTCCGCCCCATATTAGGATACCTATATAAACGGGAAATAATATATGACTGGCCCAGGGATTTAAGACGCGAACATGGGAGGCGACCGCACCACCTAGATAGCCGGTTAAAAGAATCGCACCTAGAATTGCGGTTCTAGGAATTGCATATAAAAGAGTGCAGATCAATAAAGTTGTTCCAATGCCGGGCATTAAACTCATCGGATAATCGAGTTTAGCCGCCGCCTCCATCGCTTCCTTGGGCATATTTTGAAGAAAAAATTTTAAAATACCATCGAATGAAAGAAAGGCGATTGATACCCCGCTAAGTACTCTGCCCATCCACAAGTGCCCTTTCGAAACAGTTTGAGATTCCATAATACGATGCTCCTACGACTCTAAAAACCGGCTCATAGTTGATCTATTGATAAAAAATTCAAGCGATTTTTACCGAGGAAATTCGAGCCGAATCGAAGACCATCCTTGATTATAATATTCCATAAAAGAATTTAACTATTTATGATAGATTAGTTTATTCCAAGAGCGATCCGACTAAGCGCCCGCCTAATACGAAAAATGCAAACCAGCCCGGTAATGACGATTGGAATTCGCAAGTGAGCATTGCATTGCTAATTGTAGGAAACTAATAGTTTGAAAGAAAGGTGCGATATTTACGGGATTTCCGGTGTTATAACTTTTCAATCAATCGCATAAGAGGAGCTATCTTTGACTGAGAACAAGCGCGGTCTATCGCAGAGTAATGATAAGAAGCGGAAAATATTAAAATTTCATGAAAATACTTCATGAGAGAGAAGTGCGTTTTTCCATACGCTCATTATGAAGTATTTTTAAAAAAAGTTAATTAATCAGATTTCGTCCGTTTTTTTGTCCGTTATTTCCGGGTTTTCCGTATTTTCCACCGGGTTTTCGGCATTTTCCTCACCAGGATTAGCAGCCTTATTCAGCTTTTTCTGGCGTTTTTCATCCTGTTTCTTCTTCTTTGCTATATCTTTCTGACGTTTTTCAAACAGATAGTTATTCTTTGCCAATTTATTATCCTTATTTACAGAATTTCAAAGATCAAATTCTGGAAAACAGTTAAATTCTTAGAAATGGAAATAATAAATCAAAGAATTCGGCTTATTTCCCTGGAATAAACGGTTTTGGAACTGACTAGGGACATGTCTATCGTTGGAACGTTTATGCTATTCGCCGCAATGGATCTCGGTTCGTCTTTTATAGACGGAAATGTTGCCTAACTCTAGTAATAATTCGGTGCGCTTCGAAGAGTAAGCGCAAAATTAGTCGGAGAGTCTCTTCTTTTTCGGTTGGCGTTGCGCCGGATCATAAAAGAAAATTTCCTCGGCAATACGTTCGCCTTCCCAACGCTGGTACGCGAGTTCCTCCATATGCGTCATTGTTTGGTCTTTCCATTCAAAGTCAAAAATCCAGCGAATTACAACTTTATCTCCGTTCACAAAAACAGGACGAACGCATTTCGAAGTTATCGATTCTGCCCTGGCTAAAACGATACGTTCATTCGCGACATGCAGGTCCCTTCCCACGCGCGGTTTGGATTGGTTTTCCCGCATGGACGAGTTCTCGGTATAAAATTCTTCTATTGCTTGGTCATGCCGATTTTGTTCAACGAGTGCGATAAAGCGTTCTAAAGTTTCAAGAGTAGGCATTTATCATATTCTCCTTTCCCGATCGTAATTAAAGCGCATTTCGAATTTCCGAAAAATCCGAATCGTTAAAAATGCTAATTCAAAGATGATGATATCATTTCTTTCCCGAACTTTAAATTTGCAATCGGATTATTCTTTTCCATCAATTTTAATCACTTCGCATCGAACTCAGGCGGGGACGGGAAATTTTGATTTAGAAATAGGTTAATTAATTCGACTGCCAAACAATTAACCTTATAGGTATCAAAATGATAATTTATATCTTTATAAAATATCCTTGTTCAACGGATAATAAAAATGGATTACGTTTTCCGCCGTAGCGCCGGTCGACCGGTAAAAATCGATCGCGTAATCGTCTTCCAAATCCGCCTGAACGAAAACTTCTTCTATCCCGATTTCTTTGCAATATTCTGTGGTCTTTGCGATTAGTAATTTTCCTATTCCTTGTCGTTGAAATTCCGTTAAGACGGCGAGATCGTAGATATAAACCAGAGGCAACTGTGAATAGTATTGATTTAACGTATAAGTGGTCAATCCACCGACCACTTTTTCCTCAAACAAAGCTACAAAAACGAAGAAACTCTCGTTTTTCAATAGATCTTGAAGATAATTTTTGGTAGGCAATTTGAAATTTTTCATTTCAAAAACAATTTCGAAAACCCGGATAAGCTCGATGAATTTGTCGATATCCTGATATGTTAATTTTTCTGCTCTGATTCTTTTCATAGCGTTTGCACTGATTGCCGAAAAATATTTCCGCAAAGATTCCTTGTCCAGGTCTATGTTGATCGTTCGTCCTAGATTTTGCGGATGTTGAGAGAAGTTTCTCGACTCAACTCAAATCGTCTTGAGTAACATCATTTCGACAGAGTCCAACATCCTCGTACCTGGCAAATGAAACAGGCCATACGAGAAAATAAACTATCCAAATGTCCGATATTTCTCAAAAATGTAAAGTAAATCAGAGAAACCCATCGTGACGATCAAACCTTTCGACTGGAAAATCTTTGTTATTCTTCTCATAGCCGCAACCTTTGGCTTGCTTGCCATTATTCCCTATTCTCTCGCGCTTCAAGCTGGAGTGCTAAAGCAAACCCAGCTTTCAATGCCGCTCCCTGTATTAGTAACGATCCAGATCGTTGCACAGGTCTCGATATTCGGAATGATAATCGCGATAGGACTCTTTTTCGCAAATCGCACCGGTCTTGAGATACCGATTTTAGAGGCTTATTTTAAAGGAGAACCTATCCGAGTCAAAATTCGTTCGATCTTGCCGATCAGCGGTATTCTAGGCATAGTCGCTTCTCTACTGATTGCGCTGCTTGATGTCTATCTGTTTCAACCTGCACTTAAAGTTGAACTTGGAGATAAAGCATCAGTACTTTTAAATTCCGGGGCCGCGACACCTGCCGCTTGGAAAGGATTCTTAGCCTCCTTCTATGGAAGCATCGACGAAGAAATCCTATTGCGATTATGCTTAATGTCCTTCTTCGTTTGGTGTGGACGTTTTCTAAGTAAGAAGAGGAGCAAGGGCAAACAGAGTGCGACAGTTTTCTGGATCGCTAATATCGTTACGGCATTGGTTTTCGGACTGGGACATTTACCTGCTACATCGATGATTTTACCTTTGACGCCCTTGGTGATTGTTCGAGCCATCGTGTTAAACGGTTTAGCCGGGGTTGCCTTCGGTTATCTCTATTTCACGCGCGGTTTGGAATCCGCTATGCTGTCCCATTTTGCCTGCGATTTGGTTCTGCATGTCGTATTGGTATTGTAACGCGAATCCGAAATTGCAGATTGATTTCGTTTAACGACGTCAATAAACGAATAATATTTATCTAAGTTTAGAATAAGGCCGAACGTAGCTTCTATTCTGCACTTGATTTCCCCGTCTAATTTTTCCTCGCACCTAATTTCCCGGCAAGGTAACCCATCGGAATATAGGCGCCCACTAAATCCAAAACGGTAAACCAAATCGGCGAAGGAAGCATTAACATATTCGCAATTCCGCCTACCAAGAAAAAAGCGGCAATACCAAACGCAAAATTGATCTTATGGCTCGCGGAAATTGCGGCGGCAATACTGGCTCCTATGAATGTTCCGATTGCATGTGCTAAAAAAGGGAAAATAAAATGCTTAGGTTGGAATAAATGCAGGGAAGCCTTTAGTCCTTCCATCGTAGTCACATCTGCTCCTTCTGGCGGGGGAATAATATGACCGCTAATCGTTATGATTCCCATATTAACGGCGCTTCCTAAAAGGATCCCCGCAACAACCGATAAAATATTCCTAATGATTGAATTCATATTGGATCGTCCTGATTTTTAATTAAAATGCAAAATTCATGATTCAAAAATTCTGATGAATATAGTAAATAAAAAAATATCGACTGACGAAAGCAGGTTGATTCATTGTCGAAGTGGCGCTGATGGACCTAAAACTCCTCTGAAAGCAAGTAAAGAAGTAGGATTCGGCTAAGTCCGAAACGACCATCGCTCAGAAATTCTAATCGCAAGAATGACTCTGAAAATCGCCGAAGTTTCATTGCTTCGAATTTTCGTTGTCAACTGGAGGCGAAAATTCAAGCCAAGGTAATTTGATTAATTCGGCAAAAGAATACCTTTTAAATCGCTAATCGTTGAACGTTAATCTGAATTCTTTTATGCGGTAGATTCCCTTTTTTAAATTCTTACCGTCTTTTTTTTCATTGCTACGATTCCAATATTGCTTTTATAAGTAGAAAAGCTTAATAACGAATGCGTAACATATAAAGATTATTCCCACGACTGGAAGTAATAATTTGTTTAAAAGCGATTATAAGCCAAATACGGTAATTCTGAAAAGGGATAAACAATATGAATAAATTAAATCAAATTATGCTCTATGTAAATGATCAGGATGCGATCGCTGAGTTTTGGGTTAATAACTTTGGATTTAATATAGAAGGGAGAGAAGAATACGGTGAATCTTTTGCTATCATATTATCCGATGGCCGTCAAAATTCAACGAAACTAGTTCTACAGAACAAAGCGGTCGTCGCCTCCGCTAATCCGGATATGAATCTCGGCACGCCGTCAATACTTTTAACGACGAGCGATATTGAAGGATTATATCGAAAATTAAAAGAAAGACAGATTACGGTCGGAGATAAAGTGAATTTTCCGAATGGGAAAAAAGTGTTTAATTTTTCCGATTTTGAGGGGAATTATTTTGCAATCGTTGAGGAATGATTTGAAAGAAGAAAAGGGAAATTAACGGCGAATTGCTTTAACCGAATAACGGTCTATCTTGGAAAAAATTCTATACTTGGGCCGATCCAATTTCGATTTACGAATAAAATTCGGAAAATGTTATTTAGATTTCAAAAACTAAAAATACCGTTCCGAATAATCCGTTGCGCTTTGCGGACGAGCCGATGAAAATTTCAAAATTCGACGGGAAGAATTTTTACCGCGATCACAAACGTGTTCTTTTGTTCTTCCATTCCATTAATAGCCCGAAAAGCCAACCGCCAATTATAACGACGAATCCAATTCCTATCAATACCGGCAAATGAAGCCAGGCTGCTGTCCACATTAAAAACTGCCCTGCCAGACGAATTCCCTCGATCGTTTTGCTCATATATTTTTTAACGTATTTTCCGAAATCCGAGTTTTTAAGGCTTTCGAGGTCGGCGAATTTAATCAGCAAGATAGTAATCAAAACGGAAGGAGTAAGAAATAGAATTAGAAACCAAAAAAGATTATGATTCCAGGCCAAATACGTCGTAAAGAGCCCCGTACTAAAATCTATGCAAAATTTCAACGGATGAATCTGGTGATAGAGCAGTTTCTCATTCAATTCCATGAAAGAAATGTGTAACCGATAGAACGAATGATGTCCACAAAAGATTTGAGAGAGACAATACTTAACAAACGTGAATAAGCGTTGTATATACGAAAGCGAGAGGGTGCGTAAGAATTACGGCAGTTAGCGGGAAGATTGCAAGAGAGTGGCTACCGGTAAATTCTGATATAATAACATTTTGGAGGTATTCAAAAGCCTTTTAAACGAAATCGGCAATATCCTACTGATAACGATTACCTGACAATCGTAAAGTATCCTATCTCTAATATGCGATGTCTATCGTATATTTCATAGAGAAAAAATCCTCAAATTTATTCAACAAAATGGTTTAATACTTGACTGAAGAAACGTCCGCCTTATATTCAACCATATGGTTGAATTACGCAAAAAAGAGCAAAAGTTGGATCGAGTATTTGCGGCGCTCGCCGATCACTCGAGACGTCAGATGCTGGCGCGTTTGCGAAAGGGCTCGCTTACTATTTCGGAGTTAGCACAGCCCTTTTCCATGTCCTTTGCCGGCGTAGCCAAACATATCGATGTTCTGACCGCAGCCGGTCTTGTGAGAAAGATACGTGCTCCGGAAGACGGCCGTAGCTTTCGACTCGAGCTACAAAACCATTCGCTTTCCGAGGCCTCTGCCTGGCTCGCTTATCATCAGGAATTCTGGACTAACAAACTCGATAAACTCGAAACCTTCATGGAGGAGCAAAACAATGACCGCACAGGTCCTAAAAATAGAAAAAAAAATTAATGCAGAACCGACTCGCTTATTTCGAGCCTGGCTTAAAGCAGAAGAATTTTCACATTGGTTCTTATCGGGAGATCCCGTCGAGTTAGGATCCGTGAGCATCGATCCACGCCCCGGAGGCCGCTTTCATATCGATATGCTTCTCGACGGCAAAGTACTTCCGCATGTGGGAGAATACCTTGTCATCGAAGAGCCTACAAAGCTTGTCTTCACCTGGAGATCGCATGCCACCGGAGAACGCGATACCCTAGTTACAGTCACTTTTACGGCATTACCCGCAGTCACGGACAAGAACGCTAAAGGGACGATTCAAAAACCGCAGACGTTAGTCACATTGGTTCATGAGCGCCTCGCGAACGATGTTGAAACTAAAATGCATCAGCACGGTTGGACAAGTATTCTTTCCGGCCTTGAAAGATGGCAGGGGCATAAAGAATAAATAACGTCTTCATCGGCAAAGCCGGAAAGAAAATCAACGAATATGCAAGGAGAAGAATATGAACGGGATATATCACAAAATAGGAATCCGCGCCGGGGCTGCAGATGTCATCAAGGCTCTGACAACGAAGACGGGCCTCTCAGGCTGGTGGACCAGGCAAGTCGACGGATTATTCTCGGGTGGAGCCTCCGCAGTCGGCGAATCAATTCGCTTCGACTTCGGACACAAAGCAAATATGGAAATGAAAGTCCAAGAACTCGCACCTCAACGTGTCCTTTGGGAGTGTACCTCGGGACCGGAAGACTGGATCGGTTCGCATATCGATTTCAAATTGATCGCCGGCAATGCGCCGGATGGAGCAGCTATGACGCTCGTTCACTTCCGACATCAGGATTGGAAAAATGAAAGTGACTTCACCGCGCACTGTAGCATGAAGTGGGCAACCTTCCTACTCAGTTTGAAAAGTCTGGTTGAAGTCGGTAGCGGCAGACCGGCTCCCGACGATATCAAAATTGACGATTGGAACTGATATTTTCGACGCACGGTCCCTCGAATCGGTGCCGTGCGTTTTATACAGCCTTACGAACAATTAACAAAATATCCATCCGCATTTTCTCTTTTTATTTCTTTCTGTTTTCGTAGAACATTCTATTCGGATTCGATCCTAGTCGAACTGTAGGATTCGAAAATGATCCATTTAAATTTTATAATATTTTTTAGAATCTTCGGCCAATTCCTTTAGAGTAAGAAGCTGTTTACGCATCATAACCCAATCGCCCCATGGAAGCAAGGCTGCAAAAAGTTTGCGAGTCGAACGCTTTACCAGCATTTTTACCAACAATCTAGAAGTACTCGGTGTAATTTCTTTTACTAAATAAGTCATAGCGATCTTACCAAAGAAATTTTCAACTTCGCGAGTCTTCGTAATTAGAGTTATTTGCTCGTTCTTCTTGAAGTGCGCTAACTCAAATATTATGAACTTTTGCCCAATACTCAAATTTTGCAATTTTGGATCCAAAGTCCTTGGACTGCGTTTTCCTTTATTATCAATCCAATCATAGCTGTACGGCGCTATTCTCAATTGACAAAGCCAGGAGAATACTTGCTCAGGTGCGACATTTATATCGATTCCCCGAAACAAAACGTCATCGGGATCGATCAGGTATTCATCGCAAGTAAAAATCTGATTTTTTTCCGACTCTGACATTTGCCAGGAGTAAGCTCTCGATTTAGGAAATATTTTTAGCATAAGAGATCAAAGATGCGCGATATAAAACGCGACGAATAAAGTGAACACGAAAGCTGATGACGATTGCGAAGTCGACCCTTCGACACTCCGAAATAAAACGCGAACCGTCCAAAACAAATTCTGCATCTTTTTACCGCAAATACAGTTCTCGAAGTTCTCCTTGAACTAAGCTCGTTGTAACAACCAGATATTCTCCGTCGCCGCAAATTTTCCCTTTAATCCGCCAATTACGTTTTCGCTTCCTATGAAATCTAAACGGTAATAATCCCTGTAATGCCGATTTACTTCCTCGTTGCTAATCGAAAAAGGAGGGCCTTCCGCTAAACTTTGATCGTATTCGTAGCAAATCAGTAATTGTGGCGCTTTATTAGTAATCTCAATTAAGTGAGTCGTGTATCGATTTCGCATTTCTTCGGGTAATGCCACTAGTGCTGCCCTGTCATAAATAGCGTCGACTTGACCGAGGATTATTTTAGATAAATGAAATATATCCCCGACAAAGATATCGATATTATTTGCGCTATAGCGATTAAGTTCACCGACGTCTGTTATTTTCGGCTCAACACCAAGTTCTTGAAATAATTGTTCAATAGCAACTTTACTCAATTCAGCTCCAGCCACATGATAACCGTTTGAAAGCAGCCAAGAAATATCGAGAGTCTTACCACATAGCGGCAAAAAAACGCGACTACCTTTCTCTAAAGATAACATTTTGAAATACTTGATCAGGAGTGGGTTCGCCTCTCTTTCGTGGAAGGCGATGTCGTTTTTTCCCCACTTTTGATGCCAAAAGTTTGGATCCATATTAACTTCTATAGTAATTTATCCCCGAATACTTTGTCATTCGTAAAATAAGGTTAAGAATGACAGATCAAAGTTTCTTCGGGGATTGTCGAGCCATGAACGCAAGAGTAGTTGCCCAAAACATATAGGACACGATGGCTGCGCGTTGGAGAATTCCGAAATGAGAGGAAAGAAATTCGTCTGGCTGTTGCATTTGCGCGAGCTTCATCATAAAAATGGAAACAACTATGACCCATCCGACGATAAAGCTCCACAAACGGAAGCGAGCGGGTCGTATAGTCCATGAAGACAGAAAGCAGCAGACAGGAAAGAGCAAAAAAACTGTAGCTCCAAGAAGTTGGTGCATCCAGCCGTGGAAGGTCCATGAAGTTCGGGGAGTATCCGGAGGGTCCATGGTAAACAAACCCGAAAAAGCAAGAAGGCATCCGACGAGGAATAGAAGTATCGGCAGAATGCGAGACCAATTATGGTACTTTGCAATAGGGAGAAGAGCGAAGGAAAAAATTATAAAACTAATTCCTACGGCTAGGAAATTCAAGATTTGTATCCACCCGGACGGGCCGAGCGAAAGCGCGCTCACGGGCATACGAACGGACGAATAGTCGGAGCGCGACGCGCCCGCGATCGTGAACACAATAACGAATAACAAGGGACCCACCTGACTTATCTGAAGAGGGATCGATTTCATAATTGCCTTGTCGTCCGATGAGCCCAAAAAGACGTATAACGAACATGGATAATGGACTTTCCACCAAAAGCCGAATACGGTCAAGTTCTAACCAAGGCGGGCCGAGTAGTTGGTGCGGTAAATATGCCGGAAGATGAATATCTTTTCCTTAGGTATAAAAAGATATTTTAGAAAAAAATAATTTGACTATATTCTACTGTGCCATTTATTCACATATTCATTAAATTAATGAAACATTTTATCTCTGAAAAGAAGGACGATTTATGAGAAGAATTGCGTTATTACTATTGGTGGGTATTTTGGCGTATGCCGTTAATGCCAAAGATCGAAAAGCTCCGGTAGAGGAAGCTCAAACCCTTTTGAACGGAAACTGGGTATTAGATAACGGTTGTGAACAAGATCCAACCCCTACCCGGACGGCATGGTTAATTATACATAATAATTCTGTGATTTCCTGCAGCCAACAATCTGTTACTAAAGGAACAATAATAAGCACGAAAAACAAGGGAATATATCGCTTCGATTGGGCAAAAGGTCCTGCTTCCACGGCAGAATACCCAGTTACTCAATGGAATCTTTTGGGCCTAACTACGCAAGGAAGTACTAGTTGCTATTCAAGAGTCAGAAACCCCGAACACAATCCACCGAAATTTTGCAATAAATAGATGTTTTGCAAATCGGTAAATTACCATTAGACCGCTGATCTGGAGGGCAAGTATTAATTTGCTCCTCCGGATGTTCGCTACAACTTTAAATATTTAGTTTTAGTAATATAACGTGGCGCCAAAATATATAGGTTCCAAGCTGTTGAAAAAAATCCGATTGGCAGTAATGAAACTCTATCGATGCGCCTAATTGCCGTTATGCTAAATTAGCACAGCTCTTCTCTCGGTATGCAAATCTTTCTCGATTTCGCTCTACGTGGTCGCGATCAATAGTTCTTCCCCGTTTTTAGGCGGTCGAAGACCATCGGTCCTGTTTGCAAAGTAAAGTTGCGTCAGTTGAGCCGCCGAAACATGCTGAACTTCTTTGAAACCCGACTCACGGGCTAGGCTTAACATTTCCGTCGGCGTAAAAAAGCTGATGAAAGGAGTCCCGCTCGCTTGTGCTCCTCTTGCCGCTGCCTCTAAGCCAGGACGAACGTTCGGGTCAGCCAGCTCGAAAGGAAGCAAAAATGTCATTACGAACGTGGATTGGAGAGCGAGTGTAGCAACTTGATTCAGCATTGCCACAATCGCTTCCTTGGTAAGATACATACTTACCCCGATCGAAGTTACAATTGCCGGCCGGTTCGCATCGAAACCGGCGGCGACCAACCCCTCCCACCAGGATCCGCCTGATTCGAAATCCACCGGCACTAACCGGAGCCATTCAGGGATACCATATCCGAGGTCGATCAATCGCTGGCGCTTCCAAGCTTGATGGCTTGGCTGGTCCACTTCAAATATCCTCAAATCGGATGCAAGATCCGGCCTTCGCTGAGCAAAGGTATCTAAGCCGGCGCCCAAAATAACGTATTGGCGAACGCCCTTGCCGGACTCTTCGACGACCAAGTCCTCAATAAAGCGAGCACGCGCAAGTATGGATGCCCGGAAGAGTTTGGTAAAATTTGGATCCATATCCGGACGGCTACGCCAACCCTCATCCGGGGCAGCAAGTCGCAGACCGATATCATCTTCAAGTACGTACGGCGGAGAATCCACCTGCATGTGCAGGGCACGCCAAAGGGCCACTCGAACTGCCGTACTATCTGCCACTGGGTTCAATTTATTATCATGCATGATGCTCTCTTTCTCCGTGTCCGATTAATTAGTTTGAAGTTATTGAGAATTTTCGATAGAATTTCATCGCGATGAATATTCATTAATCTACTATTCAAAATTACGATCATCTTAACATATTAATCATTCAAGCCCTTTCCATGAAGAATTTGCTTCATACATTTTTCAACTCTTGACTCGCGAGTTTTTGACTGTTTTGGTGCGGAAAAATAAAGAATGTAAGCTCTTTGTCGCCCCGGCGTCAATGCATCAAAAGCAGTTTTCAAGTCGGGGACTTCGTCTAATTTACTTAGAAATTCTTCGGGAATGATGAATTCTTTAGTCTTTTTTAAATTCACTTGTAAACCGGCTTTTTCCACTTCAATGGCTTCATAAATGTAGGTCTTCAAGACGGATTTCATCTTAACTATTTCCTTAACATCGGTAAACCGAATCTGGCGCGCAGCTTGCACATTCTTAGTTTGCTGGATTAAAATACTATCGGCATCCTTTAGCAAGACACCTTTGAAAAACAGAAGCGCGCAATACTCTTTAAACACATGTATTAAAACTATATTACTTTTCTGAAACGTGTAGCAAGGAACACCCCACTTCAATTCTTCGGTCAACCCGCAATCAAGGACAATTGTTCTAAGTCGTTCCAGTTCCTCCTGCCACTTTTTGGCCTTATTAAAATAAAAATCGACTTTGGGATTCATTGTATTTTTTGCCATAGTGTGTTTATTCAACGATTCCTACCGGTTGTTATTCTTCCATTACTGCAAACAACTCATCCAAAATTAAAGGTGAGGTTTAAACCTAACTCTGTAAAAATATCTTTCTCTAATTTAAGCGATCCGCTCTCAAATTTAAATTTAGTCGTATATATAATTTAGATCTTGAGCGAACCACGGAATCCTCTGACGGCATAGTAAGATTCCGCACCGTTATGATAGACGAAGACAGTATCATAGCGACGGTCACAAAAGAGAGCTCCACCAAGTTCCCTTACATCGGAAGGTGTTTTCACCCAGCTTGATGTTTTCGTATCAAAATCTCCAAGTCTCTGTAGTCCACGGTATTCCTCTTCCGATAAAAGTTCTATGCCCATAGCGGTAGCCATATCGATAGCGGTATTTTTCGGCTTATGTTCTTTCCTTGACTCCAGCGCTTCACGGTCGTAACAAATGCTTCTTCGGCCTTTAGGACTTTCTTCCGAACAGTCGTAAAAAATGTATTCGTTCGTCTTTTTATCATAACCCACAACGTCCGGTTCACCGCCAGTGATTTCCATCTCGTTGAGTGACCAGAGTTTTTCAAAATTGCCTTCCAGCTTTGCTTCAATTTTAGTCCAATCAAGACCTTTGTGCCGCTTCATGTTTTTCTCAAAACGGGATTTCAATACTCCGAGAAGCTCTTCTCGTTTCTCCTGTGACAATTTCTTTTTATTGCTATTGGTGCCCTTCATAACTTCAAATTCTTTCGCCTATTAACCTAAAATGACTTTTTTATCCTGTGGTCTAAAATACCAAGATATTACCGTCAGGAGTAGAAGCAGTAACGAGGGAAATATTTCTTTCACAGTGCCCGATGCAATATGCGAAAATGCAGCTCCCGACATGGCAAAGAAAAAGCCAGCATAAGCCCATTCCTTTACTAAAGGAAATTTAGGAAGAAGCAATACTATAACCCCCAAAATTTTCCAGACTCCTAGTATCGTTAGAAAATAGACAGGATAACCCAAATTTGCGGTGAAATCCCCTTCCGTCTTCACCTTGAATACCTGAACTGTTCCGGTTGATAGCATTCCTAATGCGAGCCAGATAGTAGAAGTCCAATAGATAATTTTTTTCATCTTTGCCATAATGCATTATTTTAATTTGCTTACTATGTTTTGCAATCGGTTTTGCGAGTTGACGAATAACAACGTTCGTTATCCCGAATTCTAATCGAATCATCTTCAGACTCGAAAGAACAAAGATTCGCGCCTACCTAAAAATCTCTGAGGCGAGGAAAAAATTTGCATACCTGCAAATCCGATTCTGGCAAAGCAATGTCGCATAATGAAATGTTAGTTTGGACGACCCTTATTTAAGGCTCGCATTAGAAACGAAATAACAAACTGAAATTTGACGAAACCGAGAGGGATGACCACTAAACAAGCCCGAGCGGAACGGGGACTGTGAAGCTATATATTATTCGGCAGGGGTTCCAAATAAATTTTATTTAAGAATTAACTTAATTAAGTAAATACTTCATTATGTTTGTATGAATGCTTTTGCCGCACTTGCAGATGATACACGAAGAGAAATTGTGAAATTAGTCGCCAAGAACGGTGAACTTAGCTCAACGACGATAAGCCAAAATTTTAAGATGAGTCCACCCGCTATTTCGCAGCACTTAAAAATTTTGAAGGAGGCGAAGGTCCTTCAAGTAAAGAAAGAGGCGCAAAAACGTATCTATAGGCTGAATAACTCGGGAATCGATGAGATGGAAGATTGGCTATTAGAAATTAAAAATCTATGGAATAAACGCCTAGATCGACTGGATAAATATGTATTAAAGATTAAAAAGGAGAAATCCCTTGATAGAAAATAATGTTGAAGCAATCGTCGAAGGCAATCGAGTCATTTATAAAAGATACTTTGGTATACCGATCGATCTACTTTTCGAAGTATGGTCCTCCCAGGAGCATCTTTCAGAATGGTGGGGACCCGACGGGTTTACATTAACTACTACGCGTTTGGATTTTTCGAGCGGCGGAGTTTGGGAATTCATCATGCATGGCCCGATGGACACGACTATAAAAACAAGATCCGATTTATAGAAATTAAGAAACCTTACTATATTCATTATCAACATCTTGGCGACGGTGAAGGAACAAAGGATGTTGATTTCCAATCGAAAATCCTATTTGAAGAAGCCGGTGCAGGAACAAATCTTACTATGGAACAGATTTTCCCGAATAGAGAAGAACTGGAAAGAGTGAATAAAAAATACGGCGCGATAGAAGGAGGTAAACAGCATATCGGAAACCTTGGCAAATACCTTGAAAGTATTAAATAGACCTAAAACTTCTAGCTAGACCAATTCCGTGGATAAATTGATCATAACGGTATTCTAATGCATTCAACGACTTCCGGATAGGTTGCGCTTCATTAGATGCTTACTTTCATACACATATCGCGAAACCCTTTATGAAGGTCGGCTGCAGTGTTTCGTTTAATAAACTTGAGACTCCGCTTAAATTTAGAAAGTAAGTCGGACTTGGGAGATATCTCAACGAAGGAGTGATTTATATAATTTCCGAATAGTCCCTTTGCTATTCGCGAGGCCGGAAGTTATATGCTAAAATCTCCGCTTTTAAAACTAAATCCCATATTCTATTAATAATTCTTTTATAATCACATTGAGTCAGTATTTTCAATCATTTAGTAGTCGAGCCTATTTCAGACTTGTAGAAATCATTAGCGAGGCATCGTGGTTCATAAAAATATTTTTACCATGATAAAAGGTTCTAATTTCTATTTTTCTAAATCCTACGGCATTAAGTAGCGTTTTTAGATCCATCTGGTTGAAGCCATTGTGAACTTTCGGGTGGTTGATTTTTTCATTTTTATCGAAATCGACAATAATCAATTTCCCATTTGTATTTAAGACTGAAAAAAAATGCCCTAATATATCTTTAAGATCCGGAATATGGAGAAGAACTAGCGAACCTACTATTATATCTGCTTTGAGGTTTGGAGTGGTTTTAGTAAAATCAGAGTAAATAACTTCTGCATTTTTCATATTAGCTCGAGTAATCTTTTCTCTCGCTATCTCCAGCATTTGTTCCGCAGAGTCCATTAATAGAAGCTTATCGACTAAAGGAGATAACTGTAATCCAACGAGTCCAGTGCCGCTTCCATAATCTAGTAATGATTTATCTTTACAATTTTTTAGTTCTGATTTTATCTCATTAACTATTATTTTTGCTAACTCTCGTCTTTCTTTCGTATCATATTTGTTAGCAATCTGATCGAATAAATTACTTTCCATAAACCTATTCGTTAGTATTTATTTAGAATAACTGCCGTCTTTCATTATTCGTTTTTATTTTCTTTATTTTATTAAGTGGTAACGACACATAACGAAAGAAGTTTAGTCGACCTCCCGCGAGTCGCAATAGCTCGGCGGCTCAAGCTTGCGTATGCAAACGACGAATGGGCGCAGTTAGTTGCAGTTACTTATTTAATGCTTACCGCCCTACTTCAAAATTGCAAACCGGAAGACGGAGACGATTTGCCAGAGGCCGGAGTAAGGGTTGCAGGTAAGCTTGCAGCGCCAATTCAACTTCGTAAATAACCCAATCTAAATTCTTAATTTACTTAGAGAGAGTTATTCATCGTTTTTTAGATTTAACGATTACTTCAAATGGATACCTTCGATTTTGGATGTCAGCTTTCATTGAGGCGAGCTGCTGTTAGTCGCTGCCTTTCCTTCATCCGAAATCGCGTCGAAGCGAAAGTTCAAGTCGCAGTTCGACCAAAAATTCTTCATTAACGATTAGTGATACTGAACCTATATTTTGCCTGTCGAGCCAAGTAGCTTATAACTTGTTTGTTTTGCCGTCAATTTAGGTTAGCCGTTGTCGACAGATTCCCATAGTTCAATCTTGTTGCCCTCTGCGTCCATAATATGCACAAATTTTCCGAAGTCGTAAGTCGCAATACTGTCAAGTACGGTCACTCCGTTTTCTTTGAGTTTGTTTACAAGTCCTTCAATATTCTGAACTCGGTAGTTAATCATAAATTCTTTTTTGGATGGGGAAAAATATTCATCTCCCTTTTTGAAAGGAGTCCATTGAAGAGAGTTTATCTCGTCAGGTTTATTAATGTTTCTGGATTCAAAACTCGACGAACCCCATTCATTGATTTCAAGTCCTAAATTTTTGGCATACCATTCTTTCGTTTCCTTCAGATTATCTGAAAAAAAGAAAATACCGCCAATACCTATCGCCTTTGGGGTTGTTTCAGCAGGTGAAGTTGAGTTGTCAGTTTGTTTTTTTGGGTCTTCCATATTATTCATCTCTTTCGTTGTCGAATCACAGCTTGCAAGAAGTGTTATAAGCGAAAGTATTGCCAATAATCATTTCATTCTGTTTTTATTTTATAGTAGAATATGTTCATACTGACGTTTTGTCAAGATAGCGGAGAACAAAAGGGATTGGTCCGACGTTGACGAATCCTAACAACGCGAAGGGGCGACACGGCGATTGCCCTACCAAAGATCTAACTCTGCCCGATATGAGTAACTGAGCCAAAATTGCGAAACCAGAACGCAGTGACCTCCGAAGTTGTGCCTCAAACGATTAACTTGAAATCATGGACGGTGTTTTTCTTTCAAAAACTACACTACTTGATCTAATGCTAATTCAGGAAATACCTGCTTGATCCTTGCAATTGTAGAAAGTGCCGGATTAGCGCTCTTGGGTGATTCAAGACGTTGATAACTATATAAGTTTTTCATCCCAATAAGTGAAGCCGTTTGTTTCTGACTTAATCCTCGCTTTAATCGAGTCATTCGTAAAATTTGAGAAAAGGCCATTTTAGGATCCACTGCTGCTAATACTATATTTCTTCCCGATACTTTCTTCTTTGGTAAAGGAAATAAAGACTTGGAGTCTTCATTATCATTCAAATAAAGATTTAATGCCTCGTGAATATTTGATTCCAATTCTTTCTTAGAATCTGCTTGAGTCATGCATCCTTTTAGTTCTATATATTCTGCCCAGTAGCCTGTCTTATCTGTATGAATACGAAAATGATAGTGCATTGCTTTTACCTCTGACTTTCTCGCAAATGCTTTAACAAAGGAGTGTAGACGTTCTGCGACCAGTGAAGCTATTTGGCACGAACTTGCGAAAGCAAGTATAGTGCCAAAGTAGAATGTAGCGAAGCCCGGAGTGAGGGTCGCGAGCGAGCACGAAAGGAGTGCCTGGCCAGTAGTTATATGCCGTTGTCAGCATATTTAACAAAACTTATGTTTTAACTCGTTCTTTTCCTATTAAAGCCTTTCGCTATTTATCTAGTTAAATTATTATTAGCCGTTGTAGGCTTTTTCGAGTTCACTTATATTCAATTTATCCATAGTAAGCATAGCAGCGCCAACCCGATCAGCTTTAACAGTGTCTGGATCACGCATCATGATATCTAGGATTTCCGGCATAATCTGCCACGTTAAGCCGTATCTATCTATAAGCCAGCCGCAAGACATTATTTTGCCGCCTTTGGATAGCGCTTCCCAAAGATGATCAATCTCTTCCTGGGTTTCGCAGTTTACCGCTATTGAGATAGCTTCGCTAAAAGTAAACATCGGACCGCCATTTAGTGCAGTAAAGTTTTGGCCATTCAGCTCAAAGTCTATTGTTGATACGTCTCCGGCCTTCTTTCCAGCTTCTTTTGCCACTGACTCTGTGAGATACGATGTGTTTATTATTTTTGCATTTTCAAACAGCGATACATACAAATCTACCGCTTCCTTTGCCCGGTCGTTAAACCAAAGAAAAGTTACTATTTTTCTCATATGAAGGTTCCTTTCTTCTTATTTAGTAAGAGAATTTTTCTATAGCAGCCAGTACACCATTTAGCTTTTGTACTATAATTTCCATGACATCAGGGGAACACTCGTCTTCTGCTGCCAGGCTAAATGCATTTGGGTATCTGGCTCCTCTGCCTGAATAAAATCTTTTATCGCCTGTTTCACTTTTTCAACCGCTGACGCTTTCACTCGATAAGTACCAATTTGTAAATCGCCATAATAATCTCCTTATTTTACTAACATAATAGTAAATATATATTTATAGAAAGGAAAGTAGAAATTGTAAGTGGCTGGCAATGGCATATAACGAAATATAATTGTCGACGTTTCGCGAGTGCGAAGCACTTGGCACGAGACTTGCCATGCAAGACGAGTGACAAAGCGGAATTTGGCGAAGCCCAAGCAAGGGTTGCGTAGTGATCCCGCAGCGCCGCGACAATTTTTAGTTATACGAAGTCGTTTTTAATTAAAGAGAATTTCAATAATCTTATCTCTTAAAAAGGTAAATATAGTGCCAAAAATTAAAAAGCTTAGATTGCCGCTTATAAACCATACCAAATAATTATTAAATATTTGATATCTTCTTGTGTCAAATGACACAGGAGTACGAATATGTTTTCCCACATAATAATAGGACCCTAGTGAGAGGAAAATTAGACCCGGTCCTACAGCTTCGATATATTTACCGTTGCTTAAGTCACCAAAAGAAATTATTCCAGTCATTATAATCCCAAAAGCGATAACAACGGAAAGAATTTCTGGAGGATGAAAAAACCAATTAACAGATCGAAAGCTATCAATTACTTGGTCTAGTTTATCTTGAAATTTCACAGCTACAGATCGGGCATCTTCAAGTTTAAAATCGAGAATAAGTAAAGCACCCTCTTCTTTATCTAAATTAATAGTTATTTCAAATTCTTTCTTTTCATCAAGTAGTTGAAATTCAATCAATGATAAAGAGTCGGCTAAAAACTTTGATTTAAACTCTTTAATACTTTTTAATTCATCTGATCCACGTTTATCAGTTAAGGTAACGAAATATATGCTCTTTACTCCTTTCGGAAAAGCGTTTAATATTTCTTTAGGAAGATCTTTAATGAGAAATTCTTCAATCCTCTGCAAGGAATCAAAGTCCAAATGAAGCGTTGGGAGCTTTTTTTCAGTTTGAAATCTTGACATTTTTTGCTACCTATCAAATTTTAAAACGATTTCGTCTAACGACCAAGGCTTGACGACGTTTCGCGAGTCCGCAGGACTTGGCACGAGACTTGCCACTGCAAGACGAGTGACAAAGCGAAATGTGCCGCAGGCCGAGCGAGGGTCACGAAGTGAGCCCGAAGCGAAGCGTCAGAGCCGATAGTTATACGCCGTGCGAAATTTAATTAATAAATAAGTTTAATTGTTAAATAGATCACTACAAGGAGCAAAATAGTAACAAGTTTATTATTTTTAAAAAACCATTTTAGAAAAAAGCCGGGAATTAGCGCTAAAATCCAAAAATGATTTTTGAATCTAAATTTCGTTATCGCGAAATCGCCATACTCTTGCGAGAATTCCCTTTCGATATATTTTCTCACTTTCAATCGAAATTCATCACGAACAAATCTATATTCCTCATGAATCGTTCTGTCATCTTCTTTAAAGCCAATCCGAATAATTATATCTTCACAGTCATAGGTTTCAGGAGGAGGGATATTTTCGCCATTGATACCGATTGCTCCAGCAAACTGATGCCTATCGAAAACAAAGTAGTATTCCAATTTATCTTTAAATGAAACCTTCAAGAAGAAATCTTTAACTTTTAAGACAATCTTACCTAAACCTCTAAATGAAAATTCATAGATCTTTCTTCCCACGGAAGATTCATTTATAGATTCATTAACACCGTATGGCTCGTTAAATTTTATATACTTACGATATAAACAATAAAGTAATAATGCCCAAAGAAAACTGAAAGTTTGTTCCTTTGTTAAATAAGTATCGAGAATTCCATTTATTGTTTGAGCCAAGAAATCGAACACATTATCAAGTGACAAATTTTCTAAAATATTCTTGGCGTCAGCGATACCGGAAACTAAGGCCAATAAAGAAACTATAAATGCTAGATTTTCTTTGGAATTGATTTTCATAATAATCAGAACTTATTGAGCATGGCGATAACGAAATATAATTGTCGAAGTTCCGCGCGTCCGAAGGACTTGGCGCGAGACTTGCTTTGCAAGACGAGTGACAAAGCGGAATTTGGCGAAGCCCAAGCAAGGGTCGCGTAAGCGATCCCGAAGCGCAGCGACAATTTTTAGTTATCTGCTGTGCCGCGCCCCGAATTCTAACCGGCGGAGCCAAGGATGGCGGAGCCGGTTAGAGATAAAAAGAAAAGTTAAGTTCCATAACTTACTTCATAAATCTCTTCAACAATACTATCAATTTTATCTTCTAGAAATTCCGCATCAGAAACTTTTCCGTTTTGACGCAAGTGCAATATCTACTGAACAAACTCTTCAATCTTCTTACACTGTGCATATTTCTTTGGTTCACTTTCTGTAGGAATATAAATGGGTAATTGGCGGATATACTTGTTTTCATATGAAAAGAAGCCCCCTCTTAAGGCAGTCGAGATTGTTTTTAAAAATTTATCCAAAAGTCTTGAATTCAAAATTCCTAACAAATAATAGTAGGTTATTGGAACATCTTTTCTTATTAAGATCCCATACGCTCCAGAAACACCGGCGCTAAAGATAAAGTCTCCACTAGAATCTAAAGAAAAGGAAGATTTGAACGCATTAAATGGTGTCAGTATTTTTAATCTGTCAAGAATCTGCATATTCTGTGGCCTACTATAGGACCACCAGATGTTCTTAAATCTCCCCTCCTCTCGCTGAAGTAAAATTCTCTTATTCTCTTTATCCGATAAATACTTATAAGCTAACGGATAATCTGCCTTCAGTTCTTCTTCCGATATTAATTTCCCTTCTTTATTGTAAGGGAAGATAATCGATTCTGTAGTTTTTTCTATATTATATCGCCGTATATACTTTCCTTTTACATAAGGCTTGATTATTGAATTTTCTATTTTAAATTCATTCTGAATAGAAGAAGAATAGCAAAGGCTATTCTTCTTCCCTACGTCGAGAAGTTTAACAATGAATACTGGATCTGCGCCTGCTTTCGGTCCTTGGAAAATATTCGTGGCAATATCTATCAAAGTTGGCTTATTGAGACGCATTTTTTCTAAGAAATTATTCTCTTCGGAATTTACGAATACCCAGTTACTTGAGTCTACTACGTTAGACTTTATATTGAAATAACTTATTCGGCTATTGAGGGCATCTTCAATATCATTAATTTCGTCTCTAAATTCATAATATTCGAATTTCTCTTGCGGTTGACCTGTGAGAAAAAGTAGGCAAGTATATGTAGTTGCATTCTCAAAAATTTGGTTAACACCAAAATGCAAAACCTTATTTAATGCCTTTTTTTGGCTTAATAATTCTCTAATTTTCATGCCGTAAGTAGAGTTAAAAAATTTGTGAGGGCAAATAAATCCGATTAAACCATTTCTATTAATCAATGAAAGTGCTTTCTCAATGAATAGAATATATATATCGTAATTTCCTGTGCTGCCAGAAGTATATATCTTCTTATAAAGTTCAATCAAATGAGGATGCGATTTCTGTAATTCTTGTGTTTTGATATATGGCGGATTCCCGATCACACAATCAAAGCCTTGAGAATAGTTAAAAATTGAGCCAAATCCATTTACTTCGTTTTTCCAATCGAATGGGCGAATTTTCTCATTACCAAACATATCGTTAGCGAAAAGCTCTTCACGACTAATTAACGAATTGCCGTACTGGATATTCATTGTCATATCAGGAAGAATCTTTCCTTTAAGAAAAAGCCATCCTTGATCATCTTCAATACCGTGCTCCAATAGCTTTAGGTATAGACTCAAGATTGCGACTTCAGTGGCCTCCCTATCAACATCAACACCGAATATATTATTAATAAGTATTTCTCCTTTTTTCTTAATGCTAAGTTTTAGCTCTCCATCCTGCGTCTCAAAGTAATCTGTTTTATATTTCTTTATGCTGATATTTTGACTATAGAAGCTTCGATGATATTCCATTAAATAGTTATATGCGCCGAGAAGAAAACTTCCAGATCCGCAAGCAGGATCCAAAATCTTAATTTTTTCTATTTCCTCCGGCTTAAGCCCTTCGATCCTCTTCCCAACTGTCTCCTTAACTATATAATCTACGATAAATTGTGGCGTATAATAAACGCCACCTGCATGTCGAACCTCTTCTTTTTCTTCAACTTTCGCGCGATGACTTTCGGTAAGTCGTATTTTTGATCCTAAGAATTTTTCATATATTCGACCCAGAATCTCAGGCTCAATTACATCAAATTGAAATGGAGATCTAGGATAACACATATCCTGAATAGTTTCTTTTAGGATTCTATCATCAACAATCAGGGTCTCACTAAAATGAGGTTTAAATAGAAGACCATTATATTTAACGTTTAAATCCGAAAACAACGGCAAAAGATTCTCATAGATTCCTTCTCTATTCCTTGATATGTTAAGAAGAGTATTTTCATTTACGATTTCTCTATCTTCTAAATTACGAATAAAGACCAAACGATCCAATATTCTTTGAACTGCTTCATTTAACTCATCAACGGTTAATAATTCATTGCGAATTGCTATGTTCTTTGCAAGATTTTCTCGCCAAAGAGTTATTTCAGAAAGAAATTCTATATCAAGAGGCTTAGTGCTTCTCGATATTTTTCCTCTTAACTTCTCAAGACTACCATCAAGTACTGCTTCTTTCGAAAAATGTTCGTATATAAAATCCCATTGATTTAAATAATCGGTGTATTTTAAATCAAACTCTGTGATTAACCCTTGATTTGGATTTTCATATATCGGCTTTTGAAGCGAATTAAATACTCTAAATTCTTGAAAATCAGTTATGATTACGATCGGAGCCTTTCCGTTTGTGGAATAAGCGTATCTTTTTGCCTGAAAAACAGGATCTTTATCAGTAAGCGGAACCCAGGGTGCCTTAGCTTCGACGAAAAACTTTAATTTCCCATTAAGTCGGAATGCATAATCCGGCTTCTTGGTGCTTGAATTGTCTTTCTGGGAATACTCTCGATGAACATCCCATAGATTTCTTTGTAAGTGCGTTTGATCAAATTCCCAACCTAATGCTTGGAAAAATGGATCGATAAAACGATTTCGTGCTTCAGTTTCTTGAAAACTTTTATCTAAGTAAGTTTTTTCATTCTTAGAAAAATCTTCGACTTTCTTTTCAATGATTTCTTTACCTTTCAATGAAAGTATCCTTTTTAGTAGAATTACATTGCATATTTCATGATAGCCTTAATTATGAAATATATTGATTATACAACCGGCATTGTTTAGAGAATGTATATCGTTAATCTTTATTTTTAGAAAACTCAGCTATCAAATCACCAATAGCTTTTCTTTCCTGATTGGAAAATTTCAAAAGGTTCTGAATGATTTCTCTCAAACCTTTAGTAGTCTTGATTTGGCTAAGTAAAACTTTATCTTGATCCGCTTTCGAAACCAATTTATCTTCCTCTTCCGGTGAAAGATATTTAATTGGAAGGACTGGAATCGAATCATTTAAAAGCCAATTAAAGTCTGGCTTATACTCTTGTTTCAGAAGCGTTAAAAAAGAATGCGAAGCAGATTCGACTCGTCCTTGAACAATTCCATTCATTCCGGTAGGTGTAAGTTTCAATTTGGCAGCCGCTTCTTTCTGACTGTCCCCTTTTGCTTCGATCAGGGCTTGCACCTTTTTACCGAGTAAATTCTCTACTTTTTTAACTGTCATTCAAAATACTTTTATAAAATATCACTGACATTAATACGTTTTTAGAGTATTAATGTATTTAGCACTTTATGAGCGCAGAATTAGTTTCCATGGCATCTCCTCATCCGAAAAGCAGAAAAAAGAACATTCTAAGGCCTTCAAATGCCTAGAAAGAGGCAAATCCAGAGGTTGCCATGTTCGCAAGTGCCTTGCCTTACTGGGAAGTCTCTAAAAAAGAAAAAGAATTCTTTTACAGAGCCTTAAAAACAGCGAGAAAGGAAGCGGGATTTACTCAAGCGGAAGTAGCCAAAAAGCTAAAACGGAGCCGAAGTCATATTTCTAAGGTAGAATTAGGATTAAGACGATTGTTTATGGATGAATTTTTGGTGCTATATAGACTTTATGGAAAGCCTACTGTTTATTTCTACTCTGCATTTCTGAAAAGTAATCTAGTAGAAAGACAGGATTAAGCCCGAGTAAAATCTGCGAAGCAGTTTTAACGAGGGCAATTAGAACGAGTAGAGCGAATATTCCACGTCCCGATCGCGAAGCGTTCGGGTGGACCGGTTCGCAAGAACCGGGAAAAGGAAAATGCTATTAATTTTTTACACGTTTTCTAAATGAATCAAGCCATGTTTTTAACTTTTGAAAATCTAATTCCATTTCGATAACATCCGGCGGCGACACCGGAGTTTCTGTTGGCTGCGAATGTTCAAAATACGAATATTTTGTCATCAATTCATCAATTAATTGAATGTCCGCTTTTTCAATATGTAACAAATTTTTTAAACGTAGCGTTTGAACGGATCTTCTGAAACGAATCACAACACTCTGTAAGAGACATTCTTCAATAGCTCTCTCCAATAGAATGCGAAAATCACTGCAGAGTGCTTTCCCAACAGGATAAAAAGCTGCCGTTCCATCCTCGGATTCTAAAATTTTCCTACCCTTTTGCAAATTAGTTATAAGAATATTTAATGATGTCTCAACTTTCCTCGCGTAAAGCGGAGTTTCACCGGGTTGGCCTGTTCCCCAATTCTCGCGCGTTAAATGTAATGTATTTGCCTCTCCGTCTTGCAACTTAGCAATCGTTTCTAAATTAGTTAATAAAGAAATTCTATGGGTAAAAACAATAACTTGCTGATTCTTTGACATTTCACAAATTCTGCTACTTACATACTCTTCATACTCAACATCCAATGAATTTATTGGATCATCGAATATTATAGGGGCTTTATTCTTAGAGAGTAATATCTCTGATATAAAGGCAGCGAGAGATGCTATTCGGAATTCACCTTCGCTTAAGATCTTGCCAACTGGTGCTTCATTTATTGATTTTAATTTGACGGCATAATATGTAACTCCCTTTGAAGCACGTTTTTGTTGAAGTTCGGCTTTTAAGTGCGTCGCTCCGAGTTTATTTAATTCTTTTTGAAAAATATCTCTGAACTCATCAGTTAGAAGACTCGCTGAAAGAGCAGATTTCTTTTTACTTAAAGGAGCAGTGTTGCAGCTACCGATTGCTTTCTCAAATTCTTCAGCAATTTTCAAAGAATTGATTCTTTCTTGAATTTTCTGAATATTTTTAAAGAGAAAAGATCTAGCCTCTAGTTCTACTTTAGATTTTAATATTTCTGCTTTCTCTTCTGGATTTTGTGATTTTTTAGTTTCTTCAAGCTCTATCAAAACTTTGCTCTTAATTGTAGATAAGTATTCAATTAGTTGCTTTTCTTTAGAGAAATCAATTATATCAAATGTACTGCCGTTATCGATTTTATCCAGCTTATCTCTCAAGTTAATAATTTCTTTAAGAAATTCTTCTTGTTTATCTTGCTCTTCTGGAAGAAGAATTTGTAAATTTAGTGCTACTACCTCGTCAAGAGGAAGCTTCGGCAACCCACTCAATTTTTGCTTATACTTCAGTAAATCTTCAAAAGCTTTTTTCTCAAGAGAACCTTGAATAAAATTTTCAAAATCAGTTAACCGATTTATTGTTTCACTCTCAAGAGGCCGTTGGCATAGAACACAAACGGACCCATCTGCTACATATGGAAAAACTTCTTCTTTGTAGGCTTCCGTTACCGAATATTCTCTAGCTGCTTCCCATAATGCTTTCCATGTAGCATTGCCTACACCAGGCAACGGGGCAGAAGAAAATACTTTATCGGCCGCTTCTTTAGCTACTTTAGCCGATTCTTTACTAATATCATCAAGAGCTTTTAAAGATTTAAGATTATCATTAGAATAACCAATTAGGGTCTCATTTAAGGCATCTATTACGTTTTTAGCAGCTAAATCCCGATTGCTTAATGTAGTTATTTTCTTTGAAGTATCCGAAGCAGATAATAATTGGATCAGTTCTGCTAACTTCGCATCATCGGATTCATTCCAAAATATTTTTGATTTTAATTCTTCCTCTTTCATATTTGTAGTAATACTATTAAACCAAATTCCAATGTCTGTATCAGAGTAATGCTCAGGTAATTGAAAATCCGTTTTTAACGCGACTTCACGACTTTCTTTTAAAACATCTGCTACTTTCTCGCTAGCTTTTGTTAACTCCGATAGAAACCAAAGTTCAGGGGGCTCATAACTTATCTCACTTTCCTCATCAATGAATAAACTCGAAGTCAGTGTATCATAAATTTTCATTCTCTCAAATTGGGGATGAGGCTCTTCTAATTTGTGTGTGATTGTATTTTCATTTCCGCCTATATCAATCTTAACCGAAATAGAAGCCTCTTCCTTTGAATCAGAGTAGATATTTCCAATCAATGTTCCTTTCTTTTTGTTTCCAGAAAGATGCTTTAAGGCACGAACATAGCCTGATTTTCCCGAACCGTTATTTCCATATAAAATGGACAATGAATGAGGATATAAGTTTATTGGTTTTTTGGGGCTTAATGCGTTTACACCTTTTATATCAGTTATTTCTAAAATTTTAAATTCGCTTGACTCTGAATTACTAATCTTTTCAGAAATTGCCTTTATATCACAATCTTTAATTCCTTCTGTTGAATTTGCTTCTTTATAACATAGGTTTGAAATTTCAATAATCTTATCCTCAGAAATTGCCCCCTGCTCTATTAAAAACTTAGCTGAGATTTTTTGCCATGTTGGGCGTTCGTTGAGCCAGTCTGAAAAGCTTTTTTCTTTCTTTGCCATTTACGTTATCCAAAAGAATCCTATATTTAATTGAATTATGCTATTTAAGCCTGCCACGGACGGCAGGCGCTATAATGAAGGGGCGCGGCATGGCAGATAACGAAATAGTAGCTCCGACGTTGGCCGGAAGGCACGAACTTGCGTAAGCAAGTTTAGTGACTGAAGGATAATGTGGCGAAGCCTGGAGCGAGGGTTACGAAGTAAGCCCGAGCGGAACGGAGGCTACGTAGTTAGTCGCAGTCGTCCTATTTAGGTAGAAGGTTTTGCAGAGTATTCAATGCACCAGAAATCGAAGGGAAAATCGGATATTTATCTTGTGGATTTAATAGATTAATATATGAATCTAACTCCCATTTTTCATTTTTGAATTTAAAAATTTTGTAACAATAGCCATTTGTTAGCGCGATTAATTCAAGCTTCGGGAAATGTTTAGAATAGCCTTCTGCTTGTGATAAAGCAAGACCTAAACCTTTATCAAATCCTTTTGTTTCGATAATAATTTTACATTCCGAATTTGAAATTTCTTTACTCTTAAAAGGTTTATTGAAAATCGCTATATCAATTTTTCCGGAGGGATTTGGGTATTCTATTTTAATATTCTGCTCAGGCCACCCTAAAGCAAGTAATAACGGAATAACAAGGAATGATCTCGTTTCATGTTCACGCACTTCATCCCAGCTAATATTTCGATAATAATAAGACGCGAGTAACCTAATTCGAGATATTTGCTCACTTACTTTTTTTGATCTACTCGGGCTAAGGCCAAATTTTACAAGTTCTTCTATAATATCAAAATCTCTAACATCATTTGTCGGATTTGGCAATGGTAGGTAAGTTTCCTTCGGAGTTAGATTATTAATCAAATCATCTACTATATTCTTTATTTCGTCTTTATTAATACCAGTGATTGTCGCAATAGTTAAAGAAGGTTCTGGCAATGGATTTTTTGGAATGTAATATTTAACGAAACAATAACCAGGCATTAACCATCCGTCAATGTCGGAAAGAAATTTTAAATCGTTCGAGCCATTTACTTTTCCATTTCTTTTTTCTATGACACCTACGGCTTTTATCGTTTTCCCTTCTTTCAATATAATTCGATCTCCCTCTTTTACCGTGAGAATTATATCGACAAATTTTTGATCACCAACGAAAGCAATACCATAATCTAAAAAAATATGTGAAAAATATCTTCCGAATCCACCTGATGCGATCTGCCAATAATTATTCATTTTTTTCTGATATTTAGAAAGCGTTTAAGACGATTGCGACTAACGAAAGATAATTGTCGACGTTCCGCGAGTGCGTAAGCACTTGGTGCGAGGCTTGCTCTGCAAGACGAGTGACAAAGCGGAATTTGGCGAAGCCCAAGCAAGGGGCGCGTAAGCGAGCCCGAAGCGCCGCGACAATTTTTAGTTAAGCGACGGTTTGGCCGTTAAAAAAGTTAGACCAAATAAGGTTAAGCTGATACCGGAAATTTAATAACATTTCGGGGCTTGTCCTGCAGGGCTGTCCATAAATCCAATTTAATCTGCATATTTAACCAACTCTCTGCAGAAGTATTTGTCGCCAAAGCAATTCGAACTGCTGTCTCTGGTGTTATCGAACTCTTTCCATTCACTATTTCAGAAAGTGTCTTGCGAGATATTCCTAAATCTTTTGCAGCTTCCGTTATCGTTAAACCAAGAGGCTTTATTACATCTTCCAATAAGATTTCACCAGGATGAGTAGGTTTTCTTTTATTCATAAATTCTATGCCTTAATGATAATCTTCATAATCTACTAATATAGCATTCTCTCTTTCAAATTCAAAAGTAATTCGCCAATTGCCATTTACCCAAACTGACCATCTATCCTTCTCTTTACCCTTAAGCGGATGTAATCTATAAGCTGGTAAATCCATATCTTTATGAGATATGGATGAATCTAACCTATCCAAAATTCGCGCTAATTTGCTTGCGTGATCAGGTTGAATCCCTTTCTTACTTCCAGTCTCAAAAAACTGTTCCAAGCCTTTATGTTTAAAGGAAAGTATCAAGAATCATATCGTAACCCATGAGGTTACAGCGTCAAGACTTTTTCTATTAAAAAAGCATTTGGCCAAACTGTCCGCCTAACGAAAGATAATTGTCGAAGTTCCGCGTGTCCGAAGGACTTGGCGCGAGCTTGCCTTTGCAAGGCGAGTGACAAAGCGGAATTTGGCGTAGCCCAAGCAAGGGTCGCAAAGCGATCCCGAAGCGATGCGACAATTTTTAGTTAAACGCTGTTTTTGCGATCTTTGTCTACGGATTAAACCAAGGATGGCGTCACTCTAAGTATTCTTAATTCCAAGCAAGCTAAGAGCTTTCGAATTATTTTTAAGAATAAAGAGCATTCGTTGAGCTGGACCCTGAGGGATATTCCTCCCAGACTCCCATGCTTCTACAGTTTTTACAGAAACTCCTATTGCTCGGGCAAATAAATTTTGAGTTAGATGAAGCTTAGTTCTAATAGTTTTAATTTCTCTAGCTTTAAATTGGGGTAATTTTTCTATAGAAATCTGATGTTCTTTAATTCCAGAAACTTTCTTACCTTCAGAATGCTCGATAGCTTCATTTAGACCTTTTACTAGGCTATTAAACAGTTTACTATTTTCTTTTGCCATATGGATGCTTTCCCGATTTCAATATCTCTTTCAAACGTGTTACCAAATTATGTAAAATCGTTAATTCAAATTTCGTAAGGTTCTCTTTGTCATTCTTCTCTAAAAGCGTTATCAAAAAGAGAATTTCAAATTCTTCAAAATCTATATAGAAGATTCTAACTCCCCCGCTTTTACCTGTTCCTTTCTTTTTCCAACGAATCTTTCTTATACCGTTTGAACCAGGGATTACTACACCTTGCTTTGGATATTCTAAAAGGTGATTTTGGAAGTCCTTAAGTTCGTGATCTCCCAGACCCGCTCTTGTCCAAAAATGATCGAAATCAGTAAATGTACAAACAGTCTTTTCAATTTAGACAGCATCCCTACTGAATAGGGTATTGTCAAATCTTAACTTTTTACTGAAAAAATGCAAAATTGAAAACCTAATTCTGTTTTAAGTAGATTAACCCCACTCCTCGCCGCATGGACGCGGCGAAATTGAAAACGGAAGAATAGCAAAAATGGCGTTTAACGAACGAGGCTGGTCGAAGTCCGACGCGTGCGTAAGCACTTGGCGCGAGTTTGCTTTGCAAACGAAGTGACAAAGTCGGATTTGGCGAAGCCCGGAGTGAGGGTTGCGAAGCAAGCCCGAACGAAGTGCCTGACGCGTAGTTAAGCGCCGGTTTTAACGTTCAGAGAAAATTTTAGTCTACTAACATTTCTCGAATAACTTGTTTAACTTTTGTTATAGTCTTGGATTCAATCTTGCCAAGCTTTTTAATCAGACGAGCTTTATCAACAGTTCGAATTTGATCTAAAACTATCCAACCCTTCTTACTTTGAAAAGTTAGTTCTATTCTTGTTGGATATGAATGCGATTTTGTAGTCATAGGCGCAATAATAACTGTGCCAATGAATTTATTCATCTCATTTGGTGAGATTATAGCACAGGGTCTTGATTTTTTGATTTCATGTCCAATTGTTGGATCTAAATTGATTAAATATACTTCGTATTGAGAAACTACCATTCCCAATCCTTATTAGATAAATCAATATAATCTGGAATAAGTAATTTGTCCTCTTTTCTCTCTGACATTGCTTTAAACTGCTTTTCCCAACCATCCCTAGGCTTAGCTTTTAAAGGGGTTATAATAATCTTATTTTTATCTATTAGCAGGTCTACTTCTTCCTCAATGTGGCATTCTTCTAAAACTGCCTTAGGGATCCTAATACCTTTCGAATTACCTATTTTGACTACTGAAGCTCTCATAGTAATTACTATGTAATTACGAACAATTTTGTCAACAAAAATATAACTTTTGAATATTTCCCTATTATGGGCCCTCTTCATCCTTTCAACGAATGAAAACTGGCGTCTAACGAAAGATAATTGTCGAAGTTCCGCGTGTCCGAAGGACTTGGCGCGAGCTTGCCTTTGCAAGGCGAGTGACAAAGCGGAATTTGGCGTAGCCCAAGCAAGGGTCGCAAAGCGATCCCGAAGCGATGCGACAATTTTTAGTTAAACGCTGTTTTTGCGATCTTTGTCTACGGATTAAACCAAGGATGGCGTCACTCTAAGTATTCTTAATTCCAAGCAAGCTAAGAGCTTTCGAATTATTTTTAAGAATAAAGAGCATTCGTTGAGCTGGACCCTGAGGGATATTCCTCCCAGACTCCCATGCTTCTACAGTTTTTACAGAAACTCCTATTGCTCGGGCAAATAAATTTTGAGTTAGATGAAGCTTAGTTCTAATAGTTTTAATTTCTCTAGCTTTAATTGGGGTAATTTTTCTTCGTATAACTTCGTATAATGTATGCTATACGAAGTTATTACGGTCCAAAAATGATCGAAATCAGTAAATGTACAAACAGCTTTTCGAATTTAGACAGCATCCCTACTGAATAGGGTATTGTCAAAATCTAACTTTTTAACTGAAAAAATGCAAAATTGAAAACCTAATTCTGTTTTAAGTAGATTAACCCCACTCCTCGTCCGCATGGACGCGGCGAAATTGAAACGGAAGAATAGCAAAAATGGCGTTTAACGAACGAGGCTGGTCGAAGTCCGACGCGTGCGTAAGCACTTGGCGCGAGTTTGCTTTGCAAACGAAGTGACAAAGTCGGATTTGGCGAAGCCCGGAGTGAGGGTTGCGAAGCAAGCCCGAACGAAGTGCCTGACGCGTAGTTAAGCGCCGTTAAGTAAAACGCCTATCTAACCCGGATAATCGCTTCATTCATTTGGAGAAAGATATTATCCAAATCTTTAGTAGGTAATAAGTTATATGCAATTTCGATGGCTCTCACTGTGAGTGAAAGATCTTCCGTATGAGTAAAGAAATGGTCGAAAACAAGGATTTTTTTATATTCTTGCAATCCATAAGTTTCCTTATATCTGTTTAATTGAATTATTGCTTTAGCAATTACACATTTTAGATGTTCAGCAAGTTTTTCAGAAGATGGGTATTCAAATCCAGAATATATTACCATTAACTGAGGAGCGCCCTCTGAATTGCGATCAATACGATAGCCGTACTCCCCCGAAAATCCATAATCGTTTTTCTCAAGAATATCTTTCGATATGTCTTGAATTAATGACTCATACTCCTTCCCTCTGGATTTAAGGGCCTTCGAATTATTTATTGATACAAGAGTATTATCTGTTAAATTCGCCAACGCATGCTTGATGTCCCCGGTAATTTTTGATAGTATATCATGTCGAAGAGATCCAATCTTTTTCATATATGAAGGGTCTTCAGTAACCTTCTTAATTTCAACAATACAGTTTAATTCTCTAATCAAAAAATCTGGAGTTTGAACATCTTCCTCAGGAATTCTTTCTATATTGATTATATCGAATTCACCCAAGTCATCAGCAATGAATTCAACAAATTCAGAGATTACCTGGTTCTCCAGATCATCATTTGATTTTGAAATAAAATTTATTTTCATACAAATATTTGTTACTTAATGGCGCTTAACGAAGGAGGCTGGCCGAAGTCCAGCGCGTGCGAAGCACTTGGCACGAGTTTGCACATGCAAACGAAGTGACAAAGCTGGATTTGCCGGAGGCCGGAGCGAGGGTTACGAAGTAAGCCCGAAGCGGAGTGGCCGAGCCGTAGTTAAGCGCCGTGTGATTTTATAACGCCTTACTCTAGTAAATGTTCTTCCAGCGCATAAAGGCCTTTACATCGGCATTTGATAACTCAAACCACTCTCCATTCTTTCTTTTATCTTTAAATCGATGGTGCCAATATTTCTCAATTCCGCTAGGATCATCCGTTTCAATGTGATGAATTGGCCTTGCCTTTTCAGGTAGTTCAATTGAGATTTCGCCTTCTCTTCTAATAATATTGTTTGTCTTTCCAATTTTATATTCATTTCGAGATCCATGTTGAAACAAATAGACATAGCCTGATGAAATCTTGTTACTTTCTGATACGGAAGGCTTCAAGGAAGGAGCTTTATCAGCTTCATTAAACAAAGCCAATAGATCTGAATATTCAGAATTATTATTGCAATAGTTATATAAATCTTTCTTTATTTCTGAATATTCTATATTTTGGAATGTATTTTTAATCGTAGTGACACTTGGAAAATTTGAATCGGTTTGTTTGCGAATTTTTAATTCAGTGTACGTCGGAATTTTATTCAAAGATCTTGCGTAGATTAAGATTTCTTTTAGAATATGCTCTTTTCCGAAAGCGGGGGAAGAAAAAGTATTCGCCGCAAATCCAGCTTCAGCTAAAGCATCAGACCATCTAGTCCAATATTTGCCTTTCCATTTATGAGACGGAATTTTCGCATATTTCTCCATATCACCTATGGAAGGCGATTTTCCGCCCAATAATAAAGCAGTTTCCTTGATTTTTTTAAGAATCTCGTCTTTAGCCATTTTTCTGTTTATTCTTACAATTCAGTGAGTTTATAGCAATTCATTTGTGGAATAATTTTATCACATGGCGCTTAACGAAAGAGGCTGGCCGAAGGACTTGGCGCGAGCTTGCTATGCAAGCGAAGTGACAAAGCTGGATTTGCCGAAGGCCGGAGCGAGGGTCACCAAGTGAGCCCGAAGCGAAGCGGCCGAGCCGGAGTTAGGCGCCGTTGAAATTTTGCGATTAGAATCCGATCTGCTTATTCCAATCATTAATATATTGTTCTATTCTCCGAAATTCTGAAGGTAAAAGCAGCCTATTATGGGCTACAAAATTTCTAGCTTTCTCCAACTCGTCCATTCGTTGCTTTAACCAATGTTGTGTCGGAATTAAATCTTTAAAATCTTCCCAATTATGAACAATTATATCCGATAGATGTCCGAATTCTGTGAACTCAATTAATTCAGAATGATCTCCTTCTAACCAGGAATTATCTTTTGCGTCTTGTTGTCTTTTAGAAGCAAAATCTCGAACTGTTTTTGGAACCCCTTTTTCCCACCAGTCAACATCAAATTTTTCAGTTAGTCTTTCTTTAATTAAGTCTCTTACTGAATTTTCGAAACAGTTCGTAAGAGCATAAATTCGAGACATTCTTAAGGATTCATTTCGTGTGCTGACAGGGAAAGGCGAAAGGGCTTCTTCCCATAACGACTTTTCTGACTGTTCAGTATCAGAACCGACTCTTATTCCCGCTAATTTGAATTTCTCAGATTCAGCCTCAAACATTAAGGCTCTAAAAAGCCATTCACGTATATTTACTCTCTTATTCATTAAGAAGATTCTCTCTTAGTGATTTGAATATTGAATTATATACTTCAATATCTTTTGTCGATGGTAAGTGAATTTCTATATTATATCGAAGATTTGCAGATATAGAGGTTTTTAATGGAACATCAGAAAGCTCTGTTTGCTTCACGAGCTCTACATCTTCACTTGTAGTTTCCTTTGATTTTGCACTTTTGGGAGTTGCTGTAATATCAGAAAGATCGAGCAAAGAAAGAAAAGTGTTAGCCATATAACCGGCTACTTGATCACCAACATTGTGTTTTGACTTGAATAGCCCAATTATAGCAGGTTTATCACCTCCGGAAGGATTTTCATTTATATGAAATATTTCAGAGTAGGCCTCTTTTAAAGCTTCGCCTAACACTTGTCTCGAGGTATGCGTATTCCGATAATTGTGATAACGCTGAGTTGGTGTACCACTTTCATCCAGGAAACCCAAATCTTTAAAAACCCCTATTAATGCCCTATCATTACTGCTCGGAAAACCAATTTTTTTTAAATGCTCCGTTGTAAACTTCTCTGGCGCAGTTCCTTCAATTATTTTTTTCATAATTGCAGGAACATTCTTTACACTATTTATATACTTCTTTGTAAGCATAACTTATCCTCGTTTTGATTCCTTTTAAAAATTAAATTATTTCAATGGCGCTTAACGAAATATAATTGTCGAAGTTCCGCGAGTGCAAAGCACTTGGCACGAGTTTGCTCTGCAAACGAAGTGACAAAGCGGAATTTGGCGAAGCCCAAGCGAGGGTCGCGAAGCGATCCCGAAGCGCCGTGACAATTTTTAGTTATCTGCTGTGCCGCGCCCCGAATGTCTAACCGGCGTAGCCAAGGATGGCGGAGCCGGTTAGGGTATTGATAAGATTTTAATAAACTAAGCTATTAAATCGAAATCCCAGTGACCCTTTCAATTTCCGCGATATAGCGTTCAAAATATTTTGAGTTTTCATTCAATATAACGTATTCGCTTGCCCCATCTGGACTAATATCTTGGTAAATTCTAATCTCTTCCAATGGCGGTATCAGTAAAAGTTCGTAAGATTTATGATGAACTGCAGGAAGGGTATCGAAGAACATAGGCATAGCAAATATTCTATCAAAAATTTCATTGGCTTCAATTCCAATCATTTCCGGTATTTGCAGTCCCTTCTTACCAAAAGTAGCAAATGATTCCGCTACGGAAATTGAAAACGAGTATGAGGTTATCAATTTCCTCTCAATGTAGACGCTTTTATTTCGATAGGGCTTTCGCTTTTGTTGCCCTCTATGGATAAAAGTAAATTCATCGGCAGAATCGATAATTCGATTAAAATAATCCTCATTAACTTTTAAAATAGATTCAATTGAATCAAAGTCTAAGTTTCGAAAACTTTGGATTCCCTCTCCTACACAGTCCCTACAATAAAGTTTTCGATATTTTTTTCTTATAAATCCTTTTAATAATTCGTGGATACTAGTTTCTAATGGGCTTCTAAATTTCGGATCTTTTTTGTTTACATAATCAAAGACAAACTCTCTGTAAGTCTTTATGCCCGCATACCCCAGTGCATCTTCTATGTCATCAAAATACTCATTTCTAAACTTGTTAAAATATTCGCTGATATCAGAAAGAAATGAAGACTGAATTTCATTTAATCTAGCATGAAATCCAGATTTATGATTTCCCTCGCCGCCCCGAATTACTTCAACGTAATCGAGATGATCAACAAATATTTCTTCACCATTATTAAATCCGTATTTCAATGGAATATCGGGGAAACGAGATATGTAATCTATATCAAGTTTTATCAATTCATTTTGTTCTTTAGGCATATTAGCTTTAGACTAAAGAAATTTATATTCAGATTTCGAATTTAATCCTTATTTTTAGAAAACTCAGCTATCAAATCACCAATAGCTTTTCTTTCCTGATTGGAAAATTTCAAAAGGTTCTGAATGATTTCTCTCAAACCTTTAGTAGTCTTGATTTGGCTAAGTAAAACTTTATCTTGATCCGCTTTCGAAACCAATTTATCTTCCTCTTCCGGTGAAAGATATTTAATTGGAAGGACTGGAATCGAA